>JBMLRA010000094.1:2896-5625 GCA_049241265.1 Chitinophagaceae bacterium | reverse complement strand
AATAAAAAAGTGCTGCCATTAATTGGCAGCACTTTTACTTTGTAGTACTTATGAACATTAGATTACAAAATATTATTCCCATCCCATTAAAGGCAAAAATTACAGCAACAAAAAAAGATGTGTGGAATAACGAAGTATGTTTTAGCAAAGGCGAACAAATAAAAATTGTAGCACCAAGCGGTACAGGCAAAACAACTTTAATGCACTATTTGTATGGCACAAGGCAAGATTATGAAGGAAATATTTTTTATGATGATGTAAATTTAAGGTCAATAAACAGCAACGATTTGGCTGCAATTAGACAGTTAAAACTAAGTATTATTTTTCAAGATTTGCGTTTGTTTCCACAACTTACAGCTAAAGAAAATATTGAGCTAAAAAGAACAATGACAGCACCTTTTTATCCATCTGAAAAAATTGATGAAATGGCTGAAACTATTGGTATTACTCATATTTTAAACCAACAAACCAGTAAATGTAGTTATGGCGAACAGCAAAGAATTGCCATTATACGTGCATTAATTCAACCATTTGAATTGCTGTTAATGGATGAACCCTTTAGCCACTTAGATAATAACAATACAGCAAAAGCAGCAGCATTAATAAATGATGAATGTAAAAAAAGAAATGCAGGTTTTGTGATTACAGATTTAGATGAAGACAAGAATTTTAATTATACCAAAGTGCTATACTTATAAAATTTACTGCTCGTAAGTATATTCCATTTGCCCTAGCAATTCCCCTTTTTTGCTATAACAAAATTCAGCTTGCTTCAATCCTTTGTCGTTATACGAATAATGCCACACCACATAATTATCACTACCAAAAGGTATTTGTGTCATTTTTAATACCCTGTTATTGGTATCATAGTCAAATAAAAATTCAGGCAACATTCTTTCAACTTTCAAATTAAATTTCACAATATCTGTAAGTAAATTTTTATCGTTATAGTAGTAGTAATAAGTCTCAATTATTTTACCAGCCTTCATCCATCTTTCTTCAGCAATATTATTTTGTTCATCTTTTAAAAAAATAATGGTGGTGGTATCAATGCCATTTTTAACTTTAAACATTTTACTAGGCTGCCCTTTATCATCATACAACCAAATATGTTTTTCGGTAAATCCCTTGCTCACTGCTGTATCTTCACTTGCACTTAAAATACTTGCCAGTTTCCCGGCAGAGTTATATTCGTAATAAACTACAGAGTTTACATTTTTAGCTTCATCTTCTTTTTTTATAATTCTATTATTATCGTAAGTTGTTGTTGAGTTTGATTTTTGCCCAACCGATAAATTAGTTTCAGTTTTTAAAGATGCCCACGAGTTTAAAAAAGTTTGTTGAATAGTAACACCATCCTGCTCCTTACCACTATTGCTAGCTGGAACATTGGTAATGATAATCTTTTTTATTTTGCTATTCTTTAAACTTAAATAATTGCTATTAGCAATTTGATTAGAGATAATATCACTATAATAAAATTGACTGTTTGCTTGTAAAAATCCCAAAGCTGCTATAAGTAGTAGTGCATTTTTTTTCATAATAAAATGTAGATGTGCCAAAAATAATTGCTTTGTATTTAAACTATGAAATATAAATATGATGCCATGTTGTATGATACAGCAAATTATTTAAAGCCAATATTTATTATAAACATCCAACCCCTTATTTTTAATCAAAATTTACCAAGTGTCGCATTTAAAAGAAAGAGAAGAAAAGGTTTGCTTAAACTGTAATGCTGCTATTTATGGCAGATTTTGCCACGTGTGTGGGCAAGAAAATTTAGAGCCAAAAGAAAGTTTTGGGCATTTAGTAACGCACTTTTTATTCGATTTAATACACTTCGATGGCAAGTTTTTCAGCACATTAAAATACCTGTTATTTAAACCTGGTTTTTTAGCAGCAGAACATAGCAGAGGCAGACGTGCCGATTATTTGCACCCAATAAGATTATACATTTTTGTATCGGCTTTTTTCTTTTTAGTGATGTTTAGCTTCTATGGCAATGAAAAAGAAACAAAACAGGATATTTATGAAAACAAGATTACAAAGCTTGAAAAAAGAAAAAAGAAAATTAATAGTATAGCAAAAAACACCAAAGACTCATTAATCTCCCAAAAGATAGTAGATAGTTTTATGGCTATTATTGATAAAGATATAGCCAACTTAAAGTTAGATTCATTTGGTAAAACACCTTTCATTTCCGATAATATCGATTACTTCAAAAAAGCTGAGGATAAGGACCTAGAAGTTGACATACCATCATCAAATTATTTTAAATCTTACTACAATAAAAAGAAAAGCCAATACGCAACAGAAGAAGAGTTTGATAAAAAGCTTTTAGAAACAATGCTACATGCAATACCCAAAGGATTATTCGTAGCCCTGCCTTTCTATGCCTTGTTTTTAATGCTGTTTTATGTTAGAAACAAAAATTACAACTATGTAAATCATTTGCTCTTTTCAATATATCTCTTCAGCTTTACATTTATACTACTGCTTTGCAGTACTTGGATAGATAGTTTACTAGCATTATTTAAAATAGATGCTAGTAATTGGATTGCTCTTATAACCATTATACTAGCAATGCTATATACCTATAAAGGACTCAGAAACTATTACAAGCAAAGCCGAACAAAAACAATTTTCAAATTTATCTTGCTTACTTTTTCTTGTTTTATCATTTTCATTTTCATCACTTTTTTATTACTAGTATATTCAACCAGAGC
>JBMLRA010000094.1:0-2796 GCA_049241265.1 Chitinophagaceae bacterium | reverse complement strand
GATTACAGAATATTTTAAAAGGCTTTAGCCGAAATGTTTGTATGCTAAAGCATCATAAATTTAGTTTTCGTCTGCTACATCCGTTTCACCATTTGCATCCAAAAGAAACTTTGTTTCAGCTGCTGGCAATTCTTCAAACGATTTCAATCTGGCATTTATTTTTTTTGTTCTGGCACCCACCAATTCATCAATATCCTCACTCGCTTTATTTATTTTTTCCTGTGCTTTTTTTAATACGTCTCCAAATTTTCCAAACTCTGTTTTCACAGCACTCAGTGTTTTCTTTATTTCACCACTTCTTTGTTCTAGTGCCATTGTTTTATAGCCAAAAGAAATAGTAGAAAGAATGGCAGATAAAGTAGTGGGTCCTGTTAAAATAATCTGATATTCCTTTTGCAATATTTCCATCAATGCAGGGCGACGCACTGCTTCAGCATACAAACCTTCAATGGGTAAAAACAATAAACCAATTTCTGAAGTATCTGGTGGATTAATATATTTTTCGTGAATATCTTTTGCTGCTTTTTTAATGGCGTTTTCCAATGCCTTCCCTGCTGCATCGGCTGCTACAGAATCGCTTGCATCATAGGCTGCCAGCAAGGTGTAATAATCTTCTATGGGAAATTTTGAGTCAATAGGCATCAACAACATTTTATTGTCTTGATGTTGTTGTGGAATCTTAATGGCAAATTCAACTCGGTTGTTAGTGCCTTGTTTGGTAATGCTGTTGATTTCATATTGTTCGGGTGCAAGTAGTTGTTCCAAAATATTCGACAACTGAATTTCTCCAAGTGTGCCTCTTGTTTTTACATTGCTCAACACTTTTTTCAAATCGCCCACACCCACTGCCAAAGATTGCATTTCTCCCAAACCTTTCTGCACCGATTCTAAATTCTTACTCACCAATTCAAACGACTGTGTTAATCTTTTTTCTAAGGTTTTTTGCAATTTCTCATCAACAGTGTTTCGCATTTCCTCCAACTTCTTTTCATTGCCCTGCTGCAAATTTTTAATGGAACTTTCCAAAGTTGTTTTTATCTCGTTCAACTTTTCGTTGTTCTGTTCGTTTTGCAATGCCTGATGCTTTTCAAAAGCAACAAACTCTTCTCTCAATCGGTCTTTATAGTCTTTTAAAGCATCGTTTAATTCTTTTTTAAAAAGGTCTAAGTTATCTTTCAGTTCTTTTCTACTGTCTTTATTGTTATGGTCAATTACATTTTGAAAAGCAGTAAATCTTTCTTCAATCAATTTTGTAAGCATAGTAAGTTGCTCTAAAAATGTTTGAGTAAATTGATTCAATTGATTGCCCAGTTCTGTTCTTAAACCTGTAGCAATATCTGCACTTTCTTTTCTATTGGTTACAAATTCGGTTTTTAAATTCCTTTCGGTGTCTTTTAAATGTTGTGTCAGGGCTGCAACAGAATTTTTAATGGCAGTTAGTTCTATGTTTTCTTCTTTTTTAAAAACACGAATAAGGATGACTATTAAAAGAATAACAATAACAGAAAGGAAGATATAGGTTTCTTGCATTTGCGAATTTAATTGTTATTTATCATTAAGTTATTTTAGCTGACTTTAAATCTCCTCTGTTAGAGGTAAACGAGAAAAAGCAAAGCTTTTACGAAGGTTACGAATATTGTTATAAGGGGTGGTTCCTTGCCAAAACCAAACAAGAATAATATTGATTTATAGTAATCTAATTCCAAATTCTACTGGTGTAGGGGTGCTTTCAATTCCCCTCCCTTGGAGGGGTGTAGGGGTGGTTTAAATCCCACAAACGATTAACTACTTATTCCATACACATCAACAATAAATGCTTCCAATCTTTCCATCACATCCAAAACTTCTTTCTTTACTTCACTATCAGTTACTCTAAAAACTTTTAAACCTTTTGATTCTAAATATCGCTGCCTTTCTGTATCATATTCCATTTTATCCTCGTGGCTAATGCCATCTATCTCTATTACCAATCCAAGAGCTTTTACATAAAAGTCAACTATATAATTGCCTATTATTCTTTGTCTGTCAAAATCAATATTATGAAATTGTTTAGCACGAACCTGTTGCCAAAATAATACTTCACTTAAAATGCCAGCTTTACGTTTTTCTCTTGCAAGTATTTTAAGTGTGGGGTTATAGGGTAAGTTATCTACGAAGTTTTTTTGTATTGGTATTTGGTTAATATGTGTAAGTATTTCTTGCATATTTTTTATTAAACTACCCCTGCACCCCTTCACAGAAGGGGAATTTTACCCACCTTTACTAAAGATGAACTAGTACAAATATAAATAGCTTACCAATTACCCAATTCCCCTCCTCGAAGATGTTGTGTTTTTTCAATTCCCCTCCTTTGGAGATATGTTTCCAAATTCCCCTCCTCTGGAGGTAAACGAGAAAAAGCAAAGCTTTTACGAAGGTTACGAACGTAGTTCTAGGGGTGGGTTCATTGCCAAACGTATAATAATATTGATTTATATTAACCTAATTCCAAACTATGTTATGAGTCTTCTCCAATTACCCTCCCTTGGAGGTATGGTTCCAAAGTCCCCTCCTCTGGATGTAAACGAGAAAAAGCAAAGCTTTTTATGAAGGTTACGAGTATTGTTCTGAGGGGTGGTTCATTGCCAAAATCCAAACGATAATAATGTTGATTGATAGCATTGCTATTCCAAACTAAATTGTGTGCAGGGGGCGTTTTCCAATTCCCCTCCTCTGGAGGGGCAGGGGTGGTTTTAATTCCCCTTGACTCGTCCTAAAATAAGTTTACAGATTATTTAGATAATACTGTAATTGGTT
>JBMLRA010000093.1:0-41189 GCA_049241265.1 Chitinophagaceae bacterium | reverse complement strand
TTTTCCAAATGGAGTGCAAAAGTAGGGGGATGATTGATACCAGCAAACTTTTTTTAAAAGTATTTTTAAATATTTCTAAATTTATTGTGTTTAGGTGCAATTTTTTAGTGGGAATTAATATTTTACAACGCCAACATCAATGAATAAAAAATCTTGAAATGTTTATCTAGCTTATCTCCTACCCTATTGGGCTGTTTATCTATAGCAGTAATTATAATTTTTTAGTAAAATTGAAAAATATAAACGACCACGGTACTGAAAATATAGTAATTAATAAAAAAACGCTGTGACTCTATCGTAAAAAAAATAAACAACTCAAATAGGTGCTTAATGCATTGTAGAACCTCTAACTATTGTGCTAAAAACACTTGCACCTGCACTATTCATTATCACAACTACTACTTCTCAGTTTTAGTGCTGGCAAGTTTTAAAATGTTACACTACGTTTGGTGCTATCAATCACAAAAGCATTTGTATTTGCTGGTATTTCAATCTGATTGTTTACAATATTTATATTAAACGAGCCATCAACAACCAAAACAAAGCAATACCATACAGAACTAAAGAGAAATAATATAGAATTGATACAAAACCTTAAGATATTGGATATAAACTGGATAGAATGAACTTGAAACCATATAGAATTGAATAGAAACCACATAGCATCGATGTAAGAGAGATATTGTTAAGCCAACACAACTAATTAAGCAGTCTTGCAAAAAAAGTTCACAAAAAATTATTTTTATCCGATAAATTAAATCTACTAACATTGCACGTAGACAATTCAATCATCATATTATGAATGTAAAAATTAATTATATAACTGCTTTTTTTTTATATTAATATGTAACATACCAAAAAATTTAATTGGTCAAACTGCTACTATAAATGCTCAAAAATACCTTGTTTGTCAATTTTCGCCAGATAGTATTATTTTATATGGGAATACTACAGCAACGGTTCAATTTATTGACAGATATACTTTCAAATACCACATCAATACTGATCCGATTATAACAACAAATCAAACAGATAGTGGAATAAACTATTTAAAAATTGCTGTGAATACCAATATACTCGGAGTATATAAATTCACCATTGATAGTGTAAAGGCAGATAATATGAATTTTGTTGCTGCAGACCTTACTTGGGTTACTAGCAGAACAATTTCAATAGGAGCTCAAAGCTCATACAATGGTAATTATTATTTAAATACCTGTTCAGATAAGGTTCCATTTCTCTGGGGGGATAAAACAGTTACAGGAAGCGGCTCCTATTCAACAATACTTAAAAATATTTATGGTTGCGATAGTTTTGCAACAGTTAATTTCATAATTAACTTTGATGACTCCACCTTGTCAAGGGACACGATTTGTTTTAGCCAATTTCCATATTATAAGTATGGCAGAACTTTTAATAGTATTGGAACTTACTATACAAAGTTGTACAATGGGCAAGCTACTTACTCTTATTCTTCTGACTCTGCTACATTAAATGCAAAATTATTATACCTCTACCAACAAATGTATGCCTTTGGCTCTGGGGGGTCAACTAGTCATTCAAATTTTGGGCAAAAAGCAAATGATTTGTCCAGTGACTTAATGGGAAACGATATGGTAGTTCATTCGCAGGGCTATGGCTGGTTTAATAAAGATTATCAATATTCTGAAACTCAAAATTCTAATATTTTATATAGACCATATTATGTTAGAAGACGTTACTATTATATGCTTTATACTATAAAAGGAATATTAGATGCTGTTAATAACAGTTCTATATCTACTAATTTTAAAGAAAAATTTAAAGGGCAATGCTATGGCTTAAGGGCATACTGTTATTATTATTTAATCAATTATTATCAACAAACATATATTGGTAATGAGGCTTTACCCGGCATTCCAATAATCAAGGATAATATATTTTGTAACAATACTTATGGGTCTGTTCAAGATATTTATAATTTAATAGATACCGATTTAACTAATGCTATCTCTTTATTAGGCAACAAAACATTTTCAGATAAATCTACATTTGGTATAAGTGTAGCCTATGGTTTTAAAGCAAGAGTAGCTTTGCTTAAACAAGATTGGTCAAATGCGTCATTGTACGCAAATCTGGCTTACACAAGTATGGGAAATAGTACTTTAATGACATCTGCACAATACAAACAGGGCTTCAACTCTACTTCAAATCCTGAATGGATCTGGGGTTCTATTATAGATGCTAACAATGCTACTCTTTATGCAAGTTTTTTTTCACATATGGATGCTACTGCAAATAGTGGTGTTACATATGCAGGTTTGGGAACGCAAAAAAAAATAACAAAATATTTATATGATTTAATTCCTGCTAACGATGTTCGTAAACAAATTTTTAAGGCCCCTGGAACGGGAACAACAAGCGTTCCTGATTATTGTCAATTGAAATTCAAATTAGCAAATCCTTCAAGTTGGGCAGCAGATTATTTGTATATGAGAACAGCAGAAATGTACTTAATAGAAGCCGAAGCAAAAGCAAGATTAGGTAATGATATTGGAGCAAAAACTGTTTTGGAAACTTTGATTCAAACTAGAAATACAAGCTACTCTGCTGCTGCATATAGCGGTACTAGTTTAATAAATGAAATTTTATTACAGCGTAGAATAGAACTGTGGGGTGAAGGTTTTTCGTTGATAGATTTAAATAGAACCAATGCTGGCTTAAACAGACCAACAGGTGTTGGCAATCACGGCAATTCCAATTTTAATCCCATTGTTTATACATTACCAGCTGGTAGCTCATCAATGATATGGGTAACCTCAAACTATGATTCGGGAAAAGTTATTCCTTGTGAAAAGATAGACAAATTGATAATAACAAAAAAAGTAATTAATCAGATTATCAACAAATCAGTTTGTGTAAGTCAGCTACCTTATAACTGGAATGGCAATGATTACACATCAACTGGTTTTTACACTTATTTCACAACCAATAATAATAATAGTTGCGATAGTTTGGCAATACTAAATTTAACAATTGTCAATAATCCATCGGTGAATACAATTAGTTACACCCCTTTATCTTTTGGTGATACTTTAAAATTAAATCTCAGTGCAATAAATACTACAACGTACAGTTGGTCAGGTCCTAATGGGTTTTCGTCTTCTTTACAAAATCCAGTTATTCCAAATTTCAATGGTAATCATCAAGGAAAATATTATGTAACAGTCGGTAATGGAGGCTGTAACATCATTGATAGTATTGTAGTAAATGGTTCAGGATTATATTCAATTGTAGGTTCCATTAAAACAATCAATAGTAAGATTATTAGAAATGTAAATCTTTCATTAAGTAGTAATGTAAATTGGAATATTTTTAGTAGCCTAAATGGTTATTATAATTTCTTTTCATTAAATACTAATAACTACATCCTCCGCCCCACAAAAAACAATGACATCAACAAAGCAAATGGCGTAAACAGCGTAGACGCATTATTAGTGCAACGCGACATTTTGAACACTACCAAACTAAACAGTCCTTATAAAATTATTGCAGCAGATGTTAATGGAGATAAAGTAATTAACAGTGTTGATGTATTAAGAATGAAGCGACTAATACTTGGAACAGATACAACATTTGTAAGTACTTTAAGAGGCAGTAGACTTTGGGAGTTTGTGGATAGTGCATATCAATTTCCAGATACTACTAATCCTTTTCCTTTTAAAGATTCTATTTCTTTTACTAATTTAACAAGCAATAAAATCAATCAAACATTTATTGGTGTTAAATTGGGGGATGTGAATTATGATTGGAATAGTGCTGTGGCAAGGCTGTCAACAGTTGGCAGTCAACAGTTGACAGATGTAGAATTGGTGGCAAATAGTGAATGGCAAATGCTGAATGGTGAGTTGAGAATACCAATTACAGTTAACAACTTTAATGATATTGCAGCAATGCAATACACGTTGCATTTTGATAATACCAAGTATGAATTTGTAGGAATAGAAAACAATAAACTAAACATCGATTTTAACAGCAGCAAAGCCAGTGAAACTGGGCATATTGCTATGCTGTGGACAGATAAAAATGCTGAAGAAAAAACATTAAAAGATGGAACTGATTTATTTATATTGGTTCTTCGTGCAAAGGGATTGGGAACTTGGAATTGGGAATTAGGAATTAGTAACGACATTACAGAAATTGCAGCTTGGGATAAAGACTTTAATCAACATAATATTACGCTTAAAAAACGAGAAACCATTAACGATAAACTAGAAATAAGAAACGAATCGTTTTCTGTTAGCCCCAACCCTACTAGTGGTGAAGTTAAAATATCAATAGAATCTAAACTGCATAAAGTTGTAATAATTGAACTAACTGATATTTATGGCAAAATTATTTTAACACAAGCTGTAGCTGTTAATAAAGGAAGTAACACTATTATTTTAAACCTTAAACAAAATAAGAATATTGCGGCTGGTTTATACTTGCTACATGCCTTGGGCCTAGAGGGTGAAACAAAAAAACTAATTATCAAATAAATATATAAGAGGGGTTGTATCTTAAGGACACAACCCCTTATAATAAATTATAGTAAAATAGTATTTAGCTTACTGTTTCATTTCCCAAACTAAAGCACTAGCACCCAACACAGCTGCATCGGCTTCTTTCAATTCACTAAACAGTAGTTTTACTTTATTTTGAAATATGGGTAGCAAATTTTGCTCCATAGCCTTTTTTGTGGGATTTAAAATTAAATCACCAGCCTTACATAAACCACCAAAAAGTATAATAGCCTCGGGCGATGAAAACATAATGAAGTTAGCTAAAGCTTTGCCTAAGATTTCTCCAGTAAATTCATACACTTCATTGGCAATTTTATCACTTTGTATGGCACAATCATACACAACCCTGCTATCAATTTCTTCTTTAGCATAATTACGCATCAACGAATCTTCGTTGCTATTTTCAAGCATTTCAATAGCTGTAATTTTTACACCTGTTGCACTGCAATATGCTTCCAAACTTCCTTTTGCATTAGTACCCCAATGTTGTCTACCATTTGGTATAACAATGTTATGCCCTAGTTCTCCTGCAAAGCCATCGTGCCCTAAAATTAAATTTCCATTAGCAACAATGCCACTGCCAACACCTGTTCCAAGCGTTATCATTATAAAATCTTTCATTCCTTTTGCTGCACCATACATCATTTCTCCAACTGCTGCTGCATTTGCATCATTGGTAAGGGCAGATTGAAGTTTAAATTTGTCAGTTATTAATTCTGTTAATGGAACAATTCCCTTCCAGTTTAAGTTGGGTGCATATTCAATGGTTCCTTTGTAATAATTTCCATTGGGTGCACCAATACCAATTCCTCTTATATTTCGTATTCCACCAACTTGTTCTATTGCAGGTAAAACTGCTTGATATAATTCATCTATATAAGCTTCAATTGTTTCGTGTTTTTTAGTAGAAATTGCACCACGGTATTGAATATCGCCACGATGATCCACAATTCCAAAAACTGTGTTGGTTCCACCAATATCTATACCAAGTGCAAATGTGCTGTTGACATTAAAGGACGAATGGTTATTTGAGTTATTTGTCATACAATCGTTTTTGTGATTATTTTATAATGATACAAATGTAAAAATTGTGAGGTGTTCAAAATGGATTTACCTTATTTATTTCTTTCAGAAAAACACTAGCATCAACTTGTTTTTGTAAAAAATAATATTTATAAACTTTATGTTTGAATTATTTTACAAACGATAACAATTCATTGCAACTTTAAAATAAATCAAGAATTCTCAATAAAACATCTATATTTGCCAAGTCAATTTGAGTTATCCAGCAATTTGTAATTAAGTCTCTCTCTAATCGAAGTTAATTTTCTACTCCTGCTTATAGCCTCAAGATTTTTAAAACACTAAATTTATTTAGTATGAACATTTATGTTTCAAACCTAAGCTTCAACGTGCAGGACGAAGACTTAAAAGAATTCTTTACACCTTATGGTGAAGTAACATCTGCAAAAGTTATTATCGACAAATTTACAAACTCTAGCAAGGGTTTTGGTTTTGTTGAAATGTCAGACAATGCCGCTGCTCAAAAAGCAATTGGTGAATTAAATGGTGGAATGGTTGAAGGACGTGCAGTACGCGTTATGGAAGCTAGACCAAAAGAAGAAAGAACAAACAACAAGCCTTCTTTCTCTAAAAGCCGTTGGTAGTCTTAAAACAACTTTAACGAAATGGAGGGATTAGAAATATTCCCTCCTTTTTTATTTAACAAAACAAAATACAATGAATATAGAAGCTATTGATGCATTTATTACTAGTAAAAAAAGTGCAGATAAAGAAACAACTATACAGTTTAGAAAACGTGATTCAATAAAAGGAATTTTTGTAATAGGTAAAGATTACGAAGAACTGAAAGTTAAAAATTTTTGGAGAATTGTTACCGCTACCAACATTGAAAATTTCAACAAAAACAACGATATTGGTCTTGCAAGAATCTTCAACGGTTTAGATATTGTAAAACTTTCTTAATAATGGAAAAATTGTTTGACTTTTTCAACTAGATTTGATTTTCAAACTATTGTTTACCGAATAACACATTTAGTATTAGCCAAATGAACGATTTTATATACTCTACAGAAAGTGAACCACACCGTTTACGCACCAAAAAAATTCTTAAGGATCATCCAGAAATTAGGAAATTAATTGGCAAAAATCCGTTAAGTATTTATGCTATTATTGGTTTGGTACTATTACAAATAACACTTACCATTTTTGTACACCAACAATCATGGTGGGTGGTTTTTTTTGTTGCTTACTTAGTGGGAGCATTTATAGATCACTCATTATTTGTATTGATTCATGAATGTGCTCATAAGCTAATTTTCAAGAATCCTGTTGCCAATAAACTGGCAGGTATTATTGCAAATTTACCTTTGGTTTTTGCAAGTAGTATTTCATTTGAAAGATACCATATTAAACACCACTCCTTTCAAGGTGTTCATGAACTTGATGGTGATTTGCCTAATCGTTGGGAGGCAAAATTAATTAACAACTATTTTATTGGAAAAGCACTTTGGTTGCTTTTCTATCCCATTTTTCAATTGTTTAGATTAAGCAGATTGAAAGAAATTAAACCTTTCGATGGTTGGGTTGCATTAAACTGGTTGGTGCAAATTGCTTTTGCTACTGCTATAATTAGTTTATTTGGCACAAAAGCAATGATTTATTTATTAATTAGTTTTTTCTTTTCTGTAGGATTACATCCATTAGGAGCTAGATGGATTCAAGAACATTATTTAACAGCTGGAGAGCAGGAAACGTACAGCTACTATGGTGTGTTTAATAAAATAGCTTTTAATGTTGGCTTCCATAACGAACACCATGATTTTCCTTCAATCCCATGGAACAAGCTACCACAACTTAAAGAAACAGCACCGAACTACTACAATTCTTTAGTAAGTCATAATTCTTGGACAAAATTGCTTTTCAGGTTTTTATTCGATAAAGAGATTTCATTATTCTCAAGAATAGTTAGAAAAAATAGAGGTGCTGTGAGCATTACTGATGTATCGAAGCCTGATGCAGATTTATTAGCTGTAAAATAAACTGATTAAATACACTCCACCTTAACTTTCTGTACTCCTTTCTTAAGCATATCAAGCTTTTTTGCTGCTGCTTCTGTTAAATCAATAATTCTACCTGCAATAAAAGGCCCTCTATCATTAATTCGCACAATAACTGATTTGCCGTTACTTAAATTAGTTACCCTAACCTTAGTACCAAAAGCTAGTGTTTTGTGTGCTGCTGTAAGTTTTGTATTATCAAATATTTCGCCATTTGCTGTGGGTCTACCAACAAACTTTGCAGCATAATAAGATGCGTTTCCTGTATCATTACAACTACCATTAGATACAGTTGGGGTAGATTTTCTGTGACAAGAAAACAACAGCAGTAATAGCATTACATATAAATACCTGCTTCTTATCATATTAAATTTAGTTTTATTTAGCAACAGCTATTTTAACTTTCTTGTTTTTTATCTTCTCGTCTTTAATTTTCTTTAAGGCTTCTCCAAGCTTTGTTTTCTTTATAGCAACAAATGAGAAGAAATCTTTTACGTGAATTAAACCAATATCTTCTTTTTTCAAATCTCCTTTTTGTGCAACAAATCCAACAATATCAACCTTATTAATTTTATTTTTTTTGCCAGCACCAATAAAAAGTGTACTCCATTTTGGCTTTTCGGGCAAACTAATTTCTTTTGGTAATTTAATAGTTTCAATACCTTCATCAACATAATTTGGCAAATATTCATCGCTAGATAAAATTAAAATTACAGTGCCACTAGCATCCATTCTAGCAGTTCTACCATTTCTGTGTGTAAAAATATCTTCGGTATTGGGTAAGTGATAATGTATAATGTATCTGATATTAGGTATATCTAGCCCACGAGATGCCAAGTCAGTAGTAATTAAAGTATTAACAGTGCCATTAGCAAATTTGCATAATGCACTATCACGCTCTTGTTGTTCCATTGCTCCATGATAAAACTCATTCACAATACCCCTTTCAATCAACAATTCACTAACTCTTTCAACAGATTCTCTGTGATTACAAAACACAATAGTTGATTTATCGCCAAGCATACAAATTAATCTAAACAACGTATCTATTTTATCAGCATCTGGACTATTCACTCTTTTAATAGCAAGTTTCTCTGCTGGTATTTCATCATCGGTTAAAAAATTAATTTCTATTTCATCCTTTAATCCAATAAAATCTGGTATTGTTGATGATTTTGTTGCCGATGTTAATATGCGTTTTTTAATATTGGGTAACGAGCCTATAATAAATGAAACTTCTTCCTCAAAACCCGTTTCCATTGTTTTATCAAACTCATCTAGTACCAATGTTTCAATTGAATCAATTGTAATATTTCCTCTTCTAATATGATCTGCCAATCTACCAGCTGTGCCTACAATTACACTTGGTGCCTGAATTAAATTATTTTCCTCTGTTTCACGTTTATGCCCACCATAGCAGCTACTAATTTTCAATCCTGTTCCCATAGATTTAAAAACAATTTCAATTTGCTGTGCCAACTCTCTTGACGGAACAATAATTAGTGCTTGAGTATTTTTAACATCAGTTTTTAAACTTTCTAGAACTGGCAATAAAAACGCAAGTGTTTTACCTGAACCTGTTGCTGATAAAAGAACTACATTATCATTATTTTTTGTAGCATCTAACGATGCCAACTGCATTTCGTTAAGTTCTTTAATTCTTAAATTATTTAAAATCGTTTCTATCGAATACTTTTTTTCTTGCATAATTGCGAATGTAACGAAAGAAGATTGAGTTATACCATTTGATATAAAAAGCAATCCTTAATTATTTCTTTACTTCATATAACGAGTCTTAAATTAACAATTTGTGCGTTTGATTTACCCAGTGAATTTGTTTAAATACGATTAGATATTCATCTTCAATTTAACAAAATTTTACTATTCTCGTCTTCACTACTTTGCATCTTTGCTTAAAACAAAAAATTGATTTCAAAACTTAAATATTATTTCACCACCCTCACCAAAAAACAAAAAATAAAATGGGGCGTTAGTGTAGTTATATTAATTTGGTTTTGGTTAGCACTTCCTTCAAAATTGTTCAACAATGCAACTTGTTTTGTTATAACAGATAAAGATGGAAATCTTTTAAATGCAACTATTGCAAGCGATGGACAATGGCGTTTCCCTTTCAATAAAAATGTTCCTGAGAAATTTGAAAAATGCATAACAACCTTCGAAGACAAACGTTTTTTTTATCATCCAGGCATTGACCCAGTTGCTTTTTGCAGAGCCATTAAACAAAACATTAGTAATAAAAAAACAGTTAGTGGTGGTAGCACATTAACAATGCAAGTAATGCGAATGCAACAACAAAATGCTAACAGAAATATTTTTAATAAAGCCAAAGAAATGATTATGGCTGTTAGGTTAGAATGCAGTTATAAAAAGAAAACCATTTTGGCTCTATATGCTAGTAATGCACCATTTGGTAGCAATGTTGTTGGCTTAGATGCAGCTGCTTGGCGTTATTATGGTCGTCAACCAAATTCATTAACCTGGGGCGAAATGGCAGCACTTGCAGTATTGCCCAATGCACCAGCATTGGTACACCCTGGAAGAAACAGAAATGAATTGCTAAGAAAGAGAAATGAGTTACTCGATAAACTCTTAGCCAATAAAACTATTGATTCAACTACTTGTCAATTAGCTAAAATAGAACCACTACCACTTGAGCCAAAACCTTTACCACAGCTTGCCCCACACTTGTTGGAAAAATTTAAAAAAGATTATCAATCGCAAAAGGATGATGATAAAAATACTACTTTAATTCAAACAACTTTACAAGCCAACTTGCAACAACAAGTTACACAACAAGTGCAAGCACATCAACATCAATTAAGTGGCAATCAAATAAAAAATGTTGCAGCAATGGTTGTTGAAATTGAGAGTGGAAATATATTGGCTTATGTAGGAAATATAAATGACAGAGAAGATAGTACAACAGAAAGCTATGTTGATGTATTAACAAGTCCACGCAGCCCAGGTAGTACATTAAAACCTTTGTTATATGCTTCAATGTTAAGTGAAGGAGCTTTATTGCCACGTCAATTAATACCAGATATTCCTACACAATTTGGTGGCTATACACCACAAAATTTTGATTTAGGCTTTGATGGTGCAGTGCCTGCCAACAGAGCATTAGCAAGAAGTTTAAATATTCCTGCTGTTAAACTATTACAACAATTTAAGTATCAAAAATTTTATGATGTATTAAAAAACTGTGGTTTCTCAACTTTAACAAAACCTGCTGATCATTATGGAATGAGTTTAATTTTGGGTGGTTGCGAAGTAACACCATTTGAATTGGCAGGCGTTTACAGCAGTATGGCAAGAATGTACTTGCATGAAAAAAAGAATAAAGGAAAATGGAATAGCGAAGATTGGCATAGCCCAAGGTATTGGGAATTTGGTATTAGGAATTGGAAAGAAGAAAAACTCAATTCCCAATACCCAATTAACCATTCACCTTTATTCGACTATCCATCTCTTTATCATACTTTCAATGCAATGAATGAAGTAATGCGACCTGGTGAAGAAGGCTTATGGAATTTATTCTCATCATCGCAACGAATTGCTTGGAAAACGGGTACCAGCTTTGGTTTTAGAGATGCTTGGGCTATTGGATTAACTCCAAAATACTGTGTTGTAGTGTGGTGTGGGAATACAACTGGTGAAGGACGTGCTGGTTTAATTGGTTTAAATGCAGCAGCCCCACTCCTATTTAATATTTTTAGATTACTGCCAACAAGCAATTGGTTTAATCCACCAACATCTGGTTTTACATATATACCAACATGCAAAAAAAGTGGATTTAAAGTAAGTAGTGATTGTGCTGATGCAGATACCATTTTAGTGAGTGAATCAGTAAAAAACTCATCGACAAATTGTCCATATTGCAGAAAGGTTCATTTAGACAATACTGCTAATTTTCGTGTTACAGAAAGTTGTTTACCGCCATCTCAAATGCAGCATCAATCTTGGTTTATACTACCCCCAACAATAGAATATTACTACAGACAAAAACATCCAGACTATAAAACATTACCACCTTATATGCAAGGTTGCAATACAGATGCAACAAGGGTTTTAGATATTATTTATCCAGATGAAAATGCTACTATTTATATACCAATAGAAATAAATGGAGCGACTGGAAGTACTATTTTTACTGCAACCCACAAAAACTCAAATGCTAAATTATACTGGCATTTAGATGATAATTTTATTGGAACAACTGAAAAATTTCATCAACTGGAATTGAACCCAAGCATTGGTAAACACATCATAACAATTGTAGATGAGACTGGAAATAGTGTAGCCAAAAATTTTGAGATAATAAAAAAGGGTTAATCTTTTGATTAACCCTTTTTTATTTATACTTTACTTCTTCATTTCAGTATAAAACTGATGAAAATAAGGAATCGTTTCAATGCCTTTATAGTAATTAAAAATATCATATTTTTCATTTGGGCTATGTAAATTATCACTATCTAAACCAAAGCCCATAAACACAATTTTAATTCCTAATTCTTTTTCAAACAATGCACAAATAGGGATGCTGCCACCACCACGAATAGGAATTGGCTCTTTACCAAACGTAGCAAATACAGCCTTTTCAGCTGCTTTATATTCAATACTATCAATTGGTGTTAAATATGGTTCGCCACCATGATGTTCAGTTGCTTTTACAACCACACCTTCTGGTGCAATCCTTTCAAAGTGTTTTAATAAAATTTCAGTAATTTTTGTACTGTTTTGATTTGGTACAAGACGTGTTGAAATTTTGGCGTAGGCTTTACTTGGCAATACAGTTTTTGCTCCTTCACCAGTATATCCTCCCCAAATTCCATTTAATTCAAGTGTTGGTCTAATACCTGTTCTTTCATTTGTAGAATATCCTTTTTCTCCCCATAATTTATCTACTCCTAAATCAGCAGCATACTCTTTTTCATTGTAAGGAACTTGGCTCATTTTTTCTCTTTCTTCAGCACTTGCTTCTAACACATCATCATAAAAACCAGGAATAGTGATATGATTATTTTCATCGTGGCAAGAAGCAATCATTTTTGCCAACATAGTTATAGGATTAGCCACAGCACCACCATACACACCACTATGTAAATCTCTGTTTGGTCCAGTAACTTCAACCTCAATATAACTTAATCCACGAACACCAACATCCAAACTTGGATTTTCCATACTCAACATACTGCTATCACTAATCAAAATAACATCTGCTTTTAGCAAGTCTTTATTTGCTTTAACAAAAGTTCCCAAATTTGGACTTCCTACTTCCTCCTCTCCTTCAATAATAAATTTTATATTACAAGGCAATGTGTTGGTAGCCACCATTGTTTCAAATGCTTTTACGTGCATAAAAACCTGTCCTTTATCATCACAACTTCCACGAGCAAAGATTTTTCCATCTCTGATATTTGGTTCAAATGGAGGCGTAGTCCATAAATCTAAAGGCTCAGCAGGTTGTACATCATAGTGTCCATATACCAAAACAGTTGGCAAACTTAAATCGAATATTTTTTCTCCATACACCACAGGATGACCTGGAGTTTCGTAAATAGTTGCAGTAGTTGCACCTGCTTTTAATAAATGTTCTTTCACTGAATTAGCACAAGCTATCATATCATTTTTATGTTCACTTTTTGCACTAATACTTGGTATTCGTAGTAAATCTAAAAGTTCATTTAAGAACCTATCTTTATGTTGTTGTTGATAATCTTTCCAAATTTGCATAAATTAATTTTTATTTGAGAAAAGCAAAAATAGATAAGTTGTAATGATGAGAGAATATATTATTTGTACAAAATTAGTTTTCAGAGCGTCTTAATTAACAACCCTTCCTCCACCTGCAAATTTACCTTGCCAGTAGTTTTCGTTTAAATCGCTAATGATTACACCACTACTTGTTGAAGCATGAACAAATTTATTGTTGGTTAAATAAATACCAACGTGGTTAATGTATCCTCTCTTAGTTCTAAAAAAAACCAAATCGCCTTCTTTTAAATCTTCTTTGTTAATTTTATTACTAGCATCACGTTGTTCAGCTGCTGTTCGTGGTAAGTTAATTTTATAAATTTCTCTTATAATAGTGCCAGTAAATGAGCTACAATCAATGCAAGATTTTGTTGTGCCACCCAAGCAGTAACTTGTTCCCCACCATTCATCTATTTTATTAAACAAATCAATATTGGTGATACTTTCAACGTAAGTATCTAGCAATAAAGCATACTTAATTTGTATGGGTTTTACTTTTTCAACTTCAACATTTGATGTCTTGGGCAAATTTGTTGGAATCTCAATATCGCCAATTTTAGTTTTTGTTGTTGCAGGTTTATGCTTTGATTTTACAACACTTCCTGGGGTAATTTCAATACCATCAATAAAAACAGTTTTTCGGGTATTTTTCTTTCTATTATTGCTAGATGTAGAATTGTCTTTGCTCGTAATTTTATGCACCGTTCTACAGCCAGCTATTCCTAGCAACAGAAATGACAATATGTACAATCTTGGAATTTTGTTCATTAGCCGTGCAATTTAATCAGACACAACTAATGAACAAAATTGATTTGTTTGAAAATTATTTCAAATACAATCTTCCCTTATTTTCACCAAAATTTTTAACGATGAAAAAAATTATTCTTGCCTGCATTTTATTTCACTCATTTGTTTTCTGTTTTAGCCAAAAAAAAGATGGTCACCCTGCTTGGATAATGCAAGGAAATATCTATGAAGTCAACACACGCCAATATACACCAGAAGGCACTTTTAAAGCGTTTGAAAAACATCTTTCAAGAATAAAAAATATGGGTGTGCAAACTCTTTGGTTTATGCCTATTAACCCTATTAGTTTAAAAGATAGAAAACGTGATAGCACACAACTTGGTAGTTATTATGCTGTGGCTGATTACAGAAAAATAAACCCAGAATATGGTACAATGAAAGATTGGAAATCATTGGTAAAAAAAGCTCACGAAATGGGATTTAAAGTAATTATTGATTGGGTGCCAACTCATAGTGGTGCTGATCATTATTGGCTAAACACTAATTCAGATTTTTATATTAAGGATAATAATGGCAATCCAATAAGTCAATACGATTGGACTGACACAAGAAAATTGAACTATAATAACCCTCAGATGGTGGATAGTATGATTAGCTGTATGAAATTTTGGATTACACAAAGCGATATTGATGGATTTAGGTGTGATGTTGCTGGTGAAGTTCCAGATGCATTTTGGAGCAAAGCCATTCCTGAATTAAAAAAAATGAAAAACATTTTGATGCTTGCAGAGGGCGATAAACCAAGTTTACACAAGGATGGATTTGATATGTCATATGCTTGGGAGGATTTTGCTACAATGGTAAAAATTGCTAAAGGCAAAGCTTCAGCAACATCTTTAGATACTGTTATTGCAAAAAATGACACTGCATTTGTAAAGAATAAAATTAGAATGTACTTTACTTCAAACCATGACGAAAACAGTTGGAATAGTGCTGATTTTGGAACAATGCCTGGCGACATTCATGCCCCTTTTGCTGTATTAACACAAACCATTAAAAATACTGTACCTTTAATTTATGGCGGACAGGAAGAACCTTTTTTAGATAGCTTAAAATTCTTTGTAAAAGATACGATAACATTTGGCAAATACCAACGTGCAGATTTTTATAAAAAACTTTTAACACTTCGTAAAAACAATCCTGCATTAGCACCAAACGCAGGCTATACAAAGCTTTTAACTAATAATGATGCTGCTATTTTTGCTTTTGTAAGGCAACAAGGTAAGCACAAAGTATTGGTAGTTTTAAACTTATCAGGTACTGCACAAACAGCAATTATTAACAATACCATTATAAATGGAACAGCAAAAAGTTTATTTACTGGAAGTACAGAAAATGCACGTGCAGGAAAAGGAATTGCTTTGGCTGCTTGGGGATACGTTGTTTATGATTACAAACACTAATATCAAACTAAACATAACAACAAAATGATAAAAAAAATTGGCATTGGGCTTTTGATTTGTTTGATTATTATTCAATTCATTCGCCCTACAAAAAACATAAACACAGTAGACACTAGCAAGCAAATTACTGCTGTTGCTGCTGTGCCTGAGAATGTAAATGCGATACTTAAAAAAGCTTGTAACGATTGCCATAGCAATAACACAAATTATCCTTGGTATAGCAACATACAGCCAGTATATTTTTGGTTGAACAATCACATTACAGAAGGTAAAAGGGAAATTAATTTTGACGAATTTGCAAGCTATCGTTTAAGAAAGCAATATCATAAAATGGAGGAATTAATAGAACAAGTAAAAGAAGGCGAAATGCCTTTATCTTCTTACACTTGGATACATAAAGATGCTGTTTTAACAGATGCAGAAAAAACTACGTTAACAGGATGGGCACAAGGTGTAATGGATTCAATGAAAGCTCACTATCCAATTGATAGTTTGGTGAAAAAGAAAAGTTAATAATCATATTCAAAAAATAAAAGGGAGCAAATTAATTTGCTCCCTTTTTAATTTTATATCACCACATTAATCATCTTCCCTTTTACAAAAATGATTTTCTTAGGATCTTTCCCTTCTAGCCATTTTTGAACAATTTCGTTGGCAATAACTTCTTTTTCAATATCTGCCTGTGCTGCGTCTAAGGCAAAAGTTAAAGTAGTTCTCATTTTACCATTAATACTTACAGGATATTCCTTACTACTTTCTACTAAAATAGCAGGATTGAATACAGGATAATTGGCATCTAAAACACTTCCTTCATTACCCAAAGCATTCCATAATTCTTCTGCAATATGTGGGGCATAAGGTGTAAGCAAAATCAACACTTGCTCAAGTATTTCTTTTTTATTACACTTTAAATCACTTAACTCATTTACACAAACCATAAATGCACTTACTGCTGTGTTGTAGCTAAAACGCTCTGTGTCTTCATCAATCTTTTTAATGGTTTTGTGTAGAACTTTTAACTCATCGGCAGTTGGTTTTTCATTGTTCCAAACCTTTCCTTTTATTTCATCAAAAAACAAACGCCATAGTTTTTTAATAAAGCGATGCACACCTTCAATACCTTTTGTATCCCAAGGTTTGCTTTGTTCTACAGGACCTAAAAACATTTCATACATTCTGAAAGTATCTGCACCATATTTTTCACAAAGTTCATCTGGGTTTACAGTATTGTATTTTGATTTGGACATTTTTTCTGTTTCAACGCCACAGATGTATTTGCCATCTTCTAAAATAAATTCTGCATCAGCATATTCACTATTCTTTAATTTTTTAAATGCTTCAATGTCTAATTCAACTCCATCAACAATATTCACATCAATGTGAAGTTTATCATATTTATCTTCATATTTTTCATTTGCCAGAGAATAATTTATATTATTACCAATTATAATTCTTTTAAATAGATCTTTTTCATCTTCAAACTGTTCATAATAACTCTTCAAAGCATTTTCTTTAAACCATTTTAAATGAAATTTTTCAAGTTCTGAGAAAGAAACAAATAAATTTTTTTGATTTTTATATCTATAAACAAACCTACTACTACCCTGTATCATCCCTTGATTCAACAACTTCTTAAAGGGTTCGTCAAAGCTGATGTAACCCAAGTCAAATAAGACTTTCGTCCACATACGGCTATACAATAAATGTCCAACAGCGTGTTCTGTTCCACCAATATATAAGTCAACACTATTCCAGTAATCACTAGCTGCTTTGCTAACAAATTCTTTATCGTTATCGGGATCCATATAACGCAAAAAATACCAGCTACTGCCAGCATAACCAGGCATTGTAGAGGTTTCTCTTCTGCCTTCAGGTGTGTTAATCCATTCTGTAATATTCGCTAAAGGTCCTTCACCATCAGGACCTGGGCCATATTTTTCAACGTGTGGTAATTCCAATGGCAAATCATTTTCAGTTAATACATTTGGCACTCCTTCTTTCCAAACTATTGGGAAAGGTTCGCCCCAATAACGTTGTCTGCTAAAGCCAGCATCACGCATTCTGTAGTTTACTTTTCTTTTGCCAATACCCATTTCTTCAATCTTATCATTAGCAACTTTCATTGCATCACGCATTACCAAACCATTTAAGAAATCACTGTTTTGCAACACAGCATCTTTAGTAGGATTGGCTTCTGTTCCATTAAAAGCATCGCCAATAATATTGGTAACAGGCATATTGAAATGCTGGGCAAATTTAAAATCACGTTCATCGCCACAAGGCACAGCCATTATAGCTCCTGTGCCATAGCCTGCCAACACATACTCAGCAATGTAAATAGGAATTTCTTTGCCATTAAAAGGATTGATAGCATAAGCACCAGTAAAGCAACCAGTAACTTGTTTAACCTCAGCTTGGCGTTCTCTATCGCTACGAGATTTTACATATTTAATATAATCTTCAACAGCTTGTTTTTGTTCGCTGCTTGCTATGTCTAATATATAATCTAACTCTGGTGCAAGCACCATAAAATCAACACCAAAAATGGTATCAGGGCGAGTGGTGTAAACAGTAAAGTCTTCAACTTTTTGGTTTTCACTTTTGATGTTGAACTTGATTTCTGCACCTTCACTTCGTCCAATCCAGTTGCGTTGCATTTCCTTCATACTATCGCTGAAATCCACTGTTTCTAAGCCTTGCAACAAACGTGCAGCATAAGCAGTAATACGCAAATACCACTGACGCATTTTCTTTTTCTCAACAGGATGTCCACCACGTTCACTTACACCATTCACTACTTCATCATTTGCCAATACAGTGCCCAAAGCTTCACACCAATTAACTTCGCCATATTTGCTAAAAGCTAAACGGCGTTGCATTAACCATTCTTCTTTTTCAGCAACAGAAAAACCATTCCATTGTTCAGCAGTAAAATGTTTGCAGCCTTGTTTTTCATACTTGGCAACTAAATCAGCAATAGGTCTTGCTTTTTGTTGTGTGTTGCAGAAATAACTGTTGTATAATTCAAGAAAAATCTTTTGTGTCCACTTGTAATAGTTAGGGTCGCTGGTTTGTACTTCTCTATCCCAATCGTAACAAAAACCAATTTTATCTAACTGACTTTTAAATGTTGTAATATTCTTTTTAGTAGTTTCTGCTGGGTGCTGACCAGTTTCAATGGCATATTGTTCAGCCGGCAAACCAAAACTATCAAAACCCATAGGATGCAATACATTAAAGCCTTTCAGGCGTTTGTATCTGCTGTAAATATCACTAGCAATATAGCCCAAAGGATGCCCTACGTGCAGACCAGCCCCACTTGGATAAGGAAACATATCCAACACATAATACTTTGGTTTGGTGCTTTCGTTTGAAACTTTGTAAGCTTTGGTTTCTTTCCAGTGCTGTTGCCATTTTTGCTCGATGGCTTTAAAATTATATTCCATTATTCGGTGCTTGATTTATATATTGACTTGTAAAAGTCAAATTCTAACAAAATATTATGATTAAAAAAATTAACTTGCCATACTTAAAACGCATCAACAAACGTTTAAGAAGGTGCAAATGTAAGTGATTGCTGTACATTTGTTTTTTGATTACATTTTAATACAATTCTATGTCAGTAGCAGGAAAAACAAGTTTGAAAAAAAGTCGTCCAAATTATATTTATAGTATTGTGGGTGTGTCATTGGTTTTGCTAATGATGGGCATTATGGGTTGGCTATTTTTAAATGCTAGGGGCATTGAAAAAGCGTTTAAAGAAGATGTTAGAATTAGTTGCTATTTACGCAGCTTGAATAAAGATACTGTGGAGCAAATAAAAAAATTTGTTGAGGCTCAGGCTTTTGCAAAAAATGTAACTTATGTAAACAAGGAAGCAGCAAAAGCCATTTGGAATAATGAGAATAATGAAGATTGGGCAAAAATTTTAGAAGCAAATCCTTTACCAGAGAGTATAGATTTTTATGCTGTTGCAGACTATGTTAATAAGGATAGCTTGGAAAAAATAACCAACACCATTACTACAGCTTACTCTAACCAAATAACAGAAGTAAACTACCCACCTGTTTTAGTTTCAAATATGGATAAAGTTGCAAAACAATGGGGACTTGTTTTTTTAGTAATAGCTATTATTCTATCGCTTATTGTAATCTTTATAATTGATAACACTATCAGATTGGCTATGTTTAGCAATAGATTTTTAATTAAAACAATGCAAATGGTAGGTGCAACACGTAGCTTTATTGCTAAACCAATGAGTTTGAGAGCATTGTTAAATGGCTTTATTAGTGCTGTAATTGCTATTTGTTTATTATTCATTTTAGTAGCTTGGGTTGAGAGTTTAATACCTGAATTGAAACAAATACATAATATGCAACTAAACCTAATGATTATTGGTGGATTATTGATAATAGGTATTGGCATTTCATTATTTAGCACTTATAGAAGTGTTATTAAATATTTGAAAATGAAATTGGATGATTTGTATTAACCAATCAATTTAAAACTATATTGAAAAAGGCTGCACATAAATGCAGTCTTTTTTGTTCAATTACTTTTAATCTTTAGCTAGCAATGCAATATCACTAACTTCTAATATTTGCTTGGGATAACCTTTTGTTGCAGCATTTATCATAGCATCTCCTAATTGCGTTAAACTAATGATATAATTAGGGAAAATTATTTTGATAATTGGTAACAGCCAACCAAAATACTTGTACAACTTCAATGTATTTTTTGCTCCTTTTATTGGTGTTATAATAGCAGGCCTGAAATTATAAACATTTTTAAACGGCAGTTTCATTAAATCATTTTCTGTTTTACCCTTAACCCTTGCCCACATTATTTTACCCATTTCAGTGCTATCAGTTGATGCACCTGAAATGTAACAAAAAATCATACTGCTATTTAGCTTAACAAGTGTTTGTGCAAAGTGCATTGTTAAGGTGTGGGTGAGTTTGAAGTACTCCGCCTCTTTCATACCAACAGATGAAACTCCTAGACAAAAGAAGCAAGCATCATAGTTGGTTAATTCACTTTCAATGTCTTTTAAATCAAAAAAAGATGGATGAATAATTTCTTTTAGTTTTTGATGATTTATTCCACAGGGTTTTCTATTCACCACCAAAACTTCGTCAATATTATTATTCAATAAACACTGGTGCAAAACACCTTCTCCAACCATTCCTGTTGCTCCTGTTATTATTACCTTCATTAAAAATAATTAAAACTCTTGACCGTCAAATCTTGTATCCTCACGATGTTTTTTGTCCTTAGCATATTTGTTAATTAGCCTTTCAATAACACTTGAAACAAATGAAACAATAAGACTAAAAAGAAGTGCTGACCACCAACTATCCACTCTAAAGTCACCAACAATTTCTGAAGTCCATTTAACGATAAGTACATTAATAACCAATAAAAACAAACCCAATGTAACTAGTGTAATTGGAATCGTTAATGCTATTAACAATGGTTTTACAAAAGTATTTAATAACCCCAAAACAACAGCTACAATCATTGCTGTTAATGTATCTTTAATATGTACGCCACTTAAAATATAAGCTGCAAATATTACAGCCAAAGATGTTGTTATAGCTTTGGTAACAAATTTTATCATAATACAATTTTATACAACAGTTAATTCAAAAAAATCATCTGGGTTTAAATACTTTTTTGCGAGTTCTTGTAATTCCTCTGCCGAAACTGTTTTAATGGTTTTAATGGCTCTATTAAAATAGTCGGCATTAAATCCATTTAAAATATAGCTTTTCCATCTGCTAATAATTTGAAAAGGTCCATCAAGGTCGCCTAGTAAAGTACCCAACATATAGTTTCTTACTAAATCAAGCTCGTCTTTACTAATTAAAGTATCCTGCAATACTTTCATTTCTTTGTACACTTCGTCAATAGTTGCAGTGCTTACATCTCTCCCACACTCTGTACTAATCATCCAAGCACTTTCGTGAATATGGTTTTGCAAGTAAGAATGAATACCATAGGTGTAACCCTTATCCTCTCTAATATTGCTCATTAATCTGCTACCAAAAAAACCACCAAAAACATTATTTAAAACCAACGTTTTTTGAAAGTCGGGATGATGTTTATTAGGAAAATTTCGTGCAATTCGAACTGCTGCTTGAACTCCATTGGCATCATTAATTAAACTATGCTTTTTAATAACTGCAGGTGCAGAATGAATTTCTTTTTGAAATAAGTTGGTATTATTAAAAGGAAGTTTTCCAAAGGCATCATTTAATATTTTTTTGTAGTCAGCAGGCAGTTTCCCTGCAATAAATATTTTACAGTTTCCATTGGTATAATATTCATTGTAAAATGATTTTATATCCTCAAGATGTATTGCATCATAATCTACTGTTGAAGAATATCTACCATAAGGATGGTGAAAACCAAACAAATATTCATCAATTAAACGGTTGGCAACAAAATCGCATTTCTTTAAATTTACTTCAAGTTTTTGCTTTTGATTTTGCTTGTAAATAACTAGTTCATTTTCTGGAAAAACAGCATCTGTTACTAACGAAGAAATAACAGGTGTTAGCAGATGTAGGTGTTTACTTAGCGTATGTAAAGTTATTGTTGCTGTTTCATTGTAGCAACTTCTGTTTAAATAAGCACCATAAAAATCGAAGTGCTCATTTATTTCAAAAGCTGTTTTTGTAGTAGTACCATTCTTTAATAAAAAATTGGTGGTTGCAGCAATTATATTTTTATCCTCGTACCAATTGCCAGCACTAAAAACAAGTTCTAAAGATAGTACCTCTTGCTCGCCTGCTTCTACAGCATAAACATTGGTTCCATTATCCAAAACATAATGTTGATAGGGCTTAAGATGTAAATCAAAATCTACTGGTTGTGTTATTGTGGGTGTTATTGTTCTGTTGAGCATTTGTTATTTTATATCCTGATTTTTACTAAGGTATCGTAATGTATTACTGTTCTTGTTATCAAAAATAATTTTACTATATTCCAAAATATCTTTAGTTGTAATAGCTTGATATTTTTCAAGTTCAGTATTCATAAGGCTTGCATCGCCCAATAGTTCATACATTGCCAAACTATTAGCCCTGCTCATTAAAGCCATATCCTCAAAGGCAATTACACTCTCTGTCTTATTCTTAACTTTTTGTAATTCAGTTTCGCTTACTTCTTCAGTCATTATTTTATGCAATTCTTCATCAATTGCAAGTTCTGCTTCTTGTACTGATTTCCCTTTCACTAGCTTGCCTTCTATCGCTAACAATCCTTTTTCTATACTTCCAAAATGGTAGCAGTCAAGGCTAGAAAATAATTGTTTCTCTTTCACTAATTTTTGAAATAATCTTGATGAGCCACCACCACCCAAAATTTCAGTAATTAAATCTGCAACATAATACCCTTTTTCCAATCTGCTATCAATATGCCAAGCTTTTACCAAAGCATCTAATGGGACATCTGCCTTCACTTCTAATTCTTTTGCAGCAGTTTGTTTAGGCTCTTGAGGCAAGTTTCTATGATATTTATCGCCACTTGGTATAGACCCAAACCATTTATTAGCAAGCTCTAAAGCTTTTACTGTTTCTATCTTTCCTGCAATAACAAGTATAGCATTCGCAGGACAATAATGTTTCTTAAAAAAGTTTTTTACATCATCTAAAGTTGCATTTTCAACGTGGCTTAACTCTTTACCAATTGTCATCCATTGATAAGGGTGTACTGTGTAAGTTAAAGCTCGCATTTTTGCCCAAACATCGCCATAGGGTTTATTAATATAATGTTCTTTAAATTCTTCACAAACTACTTTACGCTGCGTTTCTAAACTCTTTTTCCCAAATGCCAAGCTTAACATTCTATCACTTTCAAGCCACATTGCTGTTTCTAAATTCTCGGCAGGCAACTGACAATAATAATTGGTTAAATCATTTGTAGTATAGGCATTGTTTTCTCCACCTGCACGTTGCAAAGGCTCGTCATAATCTGAAATATTAATGCTACCACCAAACATTAAATGCTCAAATAAGTGAGCAAATCCAGTCTGGTTGGGGTTTTCATCTTTTGCACCCACATCATACATCACATTTACAACAGCCATTGGTGTGCTATGGTCTTCGTGAATTAAAACACGCAAACCATTATCTAAAATAAATTTATTATATTGAATCATTGTTAAAATTAGAGTGCAATATTACGCTAATCAATTTGCGATAGATTTACTATTTACAAAATCTAAATGTGCCAAAACCATTCTAATTTCTGCAAAACTATAATCATCGCCTAGTTGTGCTTGCATGGGTGTTATAGATGTTGTTCTATCAAAGCCTTCCAAAGCTTTTATAATCTTTGCTGCCTTTTCAATAGTCATCACTTCATTAATAGCAATACGCCCTGTAGCAATATATGGTGTTAAATGTCCTTCAATAGTACCAACAACCATACTTCTTTCTTTCGCAATTTCTACAATCGTTTTGCCTTGCTTAAATAAGTTGAAAGAAAATTCTTTAGTATCAATTTTATTGATAGCAGTTTTAGGTTTTTCGTTGTCAGTTTTAATTTTATCTCTTTCACTTTTAGTTTTCGTATTTACAAGAGAAGATAAATTTTTGTGATTGCAATATGTAACAATCAACTCTAAAAACTGCAATCCATATTTTTCAACTTTAGCTTTACCAAAACCAGTTATTTGCATTAATTCAGATTTTGTGTGTGGCAAATAAGTTGCCATTTCTTCAAGACTTTTTGAACCTGCAATCATAAAAACTTCTTCGCCTGTAGCTTCACAAATTTCATTTCTTAAATCTCGCAAAGCTTCATATAAATCAGGGTTTGATGTATGCTGACTACTTGCTGATTTTTTTGAATTTGCATTGAAATTAAATTGTGGTGTAATAAAATTTTTCTTTGCTTTTTGATATTCACTAAACACAAAACCTGTTTGCAAGCTATGCATTACAAATTGTTTTGTAGTAATCTCCACAAACAAATTCTTTAACGTTTCGGTAAACGTTTTTGCATATTCTTTGTTATCTGTAATGGCATTGCAAGCATTTATTTGTTGTGAAAAATTTTCTAATTCATTACTAAAAAAAATTGCTGCTTTTTTAAATCTATCTTGCAAAGCACTATTAGCTTCTGGCAAAATATTATTGATATCAAGGTCTGTAAGTTCTTGTTTAAACTTTACACCATATCTATTATATAAATTCACTTTATCATTCAAACTATTAATAAAATCAACAGTTCCAGCATTAAACGAGTTTTGTGTTTGCTGAATAAATGTTTTTAGTTTATCGCAAATTTTTACTTCATTATTGTAAGTAAATAGTTCCTGTAATATTTCATTTTGATGTAGATGTTTTTCAAACTCTAAACTTTCATTAAGCTGCGAATTTTTATACTGTTTACTAAATGTTTTTATATGTTCATCATTATGCAAACTTTGGTTACCAATTTTGCTTACCAACACAATACCATCAATGGTTCTACACCTGCTCAATGCCACATAAACTTGCCCTGGTGCAAATGCTTTTCCAGCATCAATAATGGCTTTGTCAAAAGTTAGCCCTTGGCTTTTATGTATAGTAATTGCCCAAGCCAAACGCAATGGATATTGTGTAAATGTACCAATCACATCTTCCTCTACTTGTTGTTTTTGTGGGTTTAAACTATACTTAATATTTTCCCATCGATACTTTTCAACTTTAATAGAAGCATTGTCATCATTGCATTTCACCACAATATTATCGTTGCCTATTTCTGTAATGGTTCCTATTTTCCCATTAAAATATCTTTTACTTTTATCTAAGTCGTTTTTGGTAAACATTACTTGACTACCCAACTTCAATTCCAACACTTCATCTACAGGAAACATTTTTTCGCTAAACTCTGTTTCTACAATTGCTTTAAAAAAATACGATGGAGTTGTTAATGAATTTAAGGCTTCTGAGTTGATAGCATCGGCTCTTGCATTATGTGTTGTTAAGGTGATGTAGCCTTCGTCTTTCCTTGGCTGAAACTCAGGATTATAGTGCTTTTGCAACAATTCAAAAGCATCTTCGTCCATATTATTATTTCTTATTTTATTTAATAAATCAATAAACAATTCATCATCTTGCCTGTAAATTTTATTGAGTTCTATGTAAGCGGGTTCGCCTTCTTTTATCACCATACTATCAAAAAAATAGGGGCTTGCATAATACTGAGAAAGCAGTTGCCATTCTTCATTTGGTACTACTGGTGGCAACTGAAACATATCGCCAATCAATAAAACTTGCAATCCACCAAATGGCTTGTAGTGTTGGTTTCTATAATGTCTTAGTACTTGGTCAATGGCATCCAACACATCACAACGCACCATACTAATTTCATCAATTATCAACAACTCCAGTTTTTGAATAATGCCAATTCTTTCTTTATTAAGTTTTACCTTTTCAAAAAGTTGGTGTTTATCTGTAACCCTTTCGTTACCTGCACTAAAACCCACTTTTGCAGGAACATAAGGCGTAAAAGGCAGTTGAAAAAATGAATGTATAGTAACGCCACCAGCATTAATAGCAGCTACACCAGTTGGTGCTACAACTGCAATTTGTTTATTGCTATGCTCACGAATATATTTTAAGAAAGTGGTTTTACCTGTACCTGCTTTACCAGTTAAAAAAACACTTCTATTGGTATAGTTAATAAAATCGGCAGCTAGTTGAAAATTTATATTTGAAGTATCGGTTTGCATAATTAATTAAAGTGAAAATAGGGAATTTTTAATCTTATCAAACTTGGCTTGCTATCAATTCATTCAATTAATTCATTTTTATTGATTTCTATTGATTTTTCTTTAACATACATTTAAACTACCATTTGCAAATGCTTTATTATGTTTGCGAATTAATATTTATTGTAATGAATAAGATTCTGATGATTGCTTTTACATTTTTTATGCTTCAAGCAAAAGCCCAAAATAATACAAAGCAAAATTATAAAGTTGCAGTTGTAGCTTTCTACAATTTAGAAAACTTATATGACACACTTGATGACCCTAAGATTGATGATGAAGAATTTTTGCCAAGTGGTGCCAGAAACTACAATGGAAAAATATATTTAAACAAATTAGATAAGCTAGCATCTGTTATTAGCAAACTAGGTACAGATGATGAAAAAATTCCTTGTAAAGACGGTGCAGCAATCCTTGGCGTTGCTGAGGTTGAAAATGATAATGTTTTAAACGATTTAGTAAACCACCCATTACTAAAAAGTAGAAATTATCAGATTGTACACTATGACTGTAAAGACAGAAGGGGCGTTGATGTTGGCTTTTTGTATAACCCCAAATATTTTGTTGTAGAGGAAAGTCAATCTCTTTTTGTAAACCTACCACAAGGAAGTAAAGATTCTTATTTTACAAGAGATGTGCTTTGGGTAAAGGGTAAATTAGATGGCGAAACAGTTCACATTTATGTTAATCACTGGCCAAGCCGTTTAGGTGGTGAAGAAAGAAGTGCTCCAGGACGTGCAGCTGCTGCAATGGTTAGCAAACACCATATTGATAGCATTGCCAAAATTGAGGGAGAACAAAAAGTAATTATTATGGGTGATTTAAATGACGACCCCACTAGCCCTAGTTTAACAAAAGTTTTAAAATGTAAGTCTAGCATTGAAGATATGGGTGCTGGTAAATTGTTTAATCCTTGGGTAGAAATGTATAAACAAGGATATGGCACACTTGCTTATCAAGATGCATGGGGTTTATTCGACCAAATTGTTATTGGCAATAAATGGTTAGATAGAACACAAGAGGGCTTTTATTTTATTAAACAAAAAATATTTAATAGAGAATTTATAACCGAAAACTATGGTCGTTATAAAGGTTATCCAATGCGTACTTGGGATGGATTAAGCTACAGAGGTGGTTATAGTGATCATTTTCCAACGTATTTGGTAATGGTAAAAAAAGTTAACTAGGTGAAATAGAATTTATTTTATAAGTAATACTTCTATCTAAATTTTCTATAATAAAAATCACATCGGCTTTAGCATTTTGATAATGTATAAAACTAGATGTGGTTTTTAGTTTTTGGGCATATATTTTAAATACTTCTTTTTTAAAATTGAAATGACAACGAAGCATCATTTCCCTTTCTTGGTGCCTGAGAGAATGGTGTACAATAAATAACCTATTATAATAACTTTCTCTAACTCCTTTACTTTGTTGTTGATAAAAGAAGTCTACCATTGGTTTTGGATTGGCAATAATATCCTCAACACAATTTCTAAATTGCTTTGGAATTAGAGTGCCTTTTAAATCAAACCTTAGAGCTGCATCATTGTTAAACTCTATATCAAATGCCTGAGACCGTTTATTTTCATTAGGTTTTACATTTTCATTTGTACAAAAAATATATTCATCACAAGCAGCACATTTCCATAAAAACCATCTACGTCTAAAATAGTTTTTAGATTCTTCTGTCAAGTGATTTATTTGTTTTTCTAGCTCGGCAAACGAATGAATTTGAAACATTTTTATATGTGCATCAGTAACATCATTTTGTGTTTGTCCCCATTGTAAAGGAATATGTTTAACTATTTGTTGTAGTTCTGTAGAAAGTTGAATAAAATGGTTAGCAGTCATTTTTCAAATTGCATTTCCTAACAAAGATTATAATAATTAAATTCAGCTATAAATACTTGGCTAAGTATTATGAAAAAAATCAATGAACTATAGTATAGCTTTTACAATTTTGCAACATAAGATATAAATATTAACCTAAATGAAACCCACAATCAATATCAATTTACTATTCAAGACAATTGATAAATATTGCCCTATGGGGAACTTGCAAAAAATCTTAAAATTTTGTACTAAGATTGGTTCATTTGCCTAGCAATAAAATTGCTCAATTAAGTACACTGCTAATAAAAAGGCCTTCTACACAGTTTTTCGATTATATAGTAATTTAGAAGATTCTAAATATTAATTCATATTTCATCTCAAAAATTTGGTTGGTGCAAGGCAAAACGTTTCTTTTACAGTAACAATTAAAATAAACAATGAAAAAAATTAAACACTTCTTATTGTCAACTAGCTTTTTGGCCTTAAGTTACATTGCCATTGCACAAACTCCTCGTGCCATTGAATGGCAAAAATCTTTTGGTGGCGATGGACCAGATATTGCTTATGGTGGACAACAAACAAGTGATGGAGGATACATCTTTGGTGGCTTCTCTGGCAATAATAATGGAGATATTACAGGCACATTAGCCAACACAAACTATTGGGTAGTAAAAACAAATAGTGCTGGTACTATTCAATGGCAAAAAACATTAGGTAGTAATGGTGGCGATCAAGGTTTAAGCATTGTTCAAACGACTGATGGTGGCTATATTGTTGTAGGCGAAACCAACCAAAGTGGAAGTAGTGGAAATGTAGTAGGTGGACATGGTGGACTTGATGTATTGGTTGTGAAATTAAGTAGCACAGGTGCAACACAATGGAGCAAAACATTGGGTGGCACTGGCGATGAAAGAGCAACAAGTGTAATACAAACTGCTGATGGTGGATATGCTTTTACAGGGTTAGCTTCTTCAAACAATGGCGATGTTACCAACATACACAATAGTGTTGATTATTGGGTTGTTAAATTAAATAGCACTGGCGATTTAACCTGGCAAAAAACTTATGGTGGTAGTGGAGATGATAGAGCATATAGCATAAAACAAACTACCGATGGTGGTTATATAGTAACAGGAGAAAGTAATACCAACAATGATGGTGATGTTACAGGTAATCACGGCAATATTGATATGTGGGTTATTAAAATTAATAGCACAGGTACTTTACAATGGCAAAAATCTTTTGGAGGTTCTAACCAAGAAAGAGGCAGAAGTATTATACAAACAACTGATGGTGGATATATAGTTGCTGGTAGCACTAACTCATCAAATAGTGGGGATATTACTGGCAATAGAAGTGAAACAATTACCCAATGTTATGGAGACCCTGGAGACCCATGGTATTTTTGCGATACTTATGATCAAGATTTTAATGATTATTGGGTGGTGAAATTAACCAGTGCAGGTTCCATTGATTGGCAAAAATATTATGGTGGTAATTTAAACGATGAAGCCTATTGTATCATACAAACCAAAGATAGAGGATATGCTATTTCTGGTTATGCCGAATCTAATGATGGTAGTGTAAATGGCATTCATGGATCGTATGATGCCTGGATTATAAAAACAGATAACAGTGGAAACGTTCAATGGCAAAAAGCCTATGGTGGTTCAAGGGTAGAATATGGAAATAGCATTAGCGAAACTTCTGATGAAGGATATATTGTGACTGGAACAACTGCTTATGGTGTTGATGGTGATGTAACATTTAACCACGGCGATTGGGATTGGTGGGTATTTAAATTGAAAGGAACTGCCAAATCAACTACAAACTTTAGTATCTGTGCAGGTGCATTACCCTATAGCTGGAATGGATTAACATTCAATACGGCTGGCACACAAACAAAATATTTTGGAACAGATAGTATTGCTACACTAAATCTCACTATAGGTCAACCAGCAATTATAGGAGCAAATGGAGTTTGTGCAGGCGACTCTGTTACTCTTACAAATCCCCAATCAGGTGGAGTTTGGTACACACAACAAACTAGCCAGGCAAACATAGACCCAAGTACAGGGGTGTTAACAGCTAAAAGTGCAGGTAATGTTATTGTGCAATATAGCACACCGGGTTGTGGAATTGCAACTAAAACTATTACTGTAAACCCAATACCAGCAGTGCCAACAGTAGCTTATGCACCAGGCACTAATATTGGAAGTGTAAGAAGTGGTAATGATTTTTGTAATAATAAAACTTTCACAATTGTTGGTAATCCATCAGGTGGTGTTTGGAGCAAAACAGGTGTAGTTTCTGTTACATCTCCAGCAGGTGTGGTAACAACTGGTAATGTATTAGGTGCAGGTACATTAACTTATACTTACACAAATATCAATGGTTGTAGCAATAGCAGAACCTTTGTAAGTAATGTAGTAAGTTGTGCAGCAAGAATGTCAAATATTACTGATCAATTAGCAACTAGCAATGATTTTACAATATATCCTAATCCTGCACGTTCACAACTTACCATTTACCAATCACAATTAACTAGTACTGGAAACATTGTTATAACTGACTTATATGGCAAACGAATCAAAACACTGCCTTTAAGTATGGGAACTAACATCATCAATGTTTCTAACCTTTCTAAAGGAATGTATTTTGTTTCAACAATAACCAACGAAGGAAAGACGACCAAGAAATTGGTGGTGGAATAAGACTAAGTTAGAAGTACTGGGCAAATAAAAAAGCCTCGAAGCAATTATGCTTCGAGGCTTTTTTATTTGAGAAATGGTTTCTTTAATATTACATTGAACCTCTTAGACAATTAAGACAACATTAAAATTTCTCTTTCGGGCGACACAAGAGCGAGAAATCACTTTCCAAAAAAATATTTTAGACAGGAACCTCTTAAATACCAAGTATTTTTTTTGATTTTAAAAGAGATTCATTTAAAAAATGATGACTTTGGTATTACATTAAAATTCCTTTTTGTATCACTCCCCCACCTATTACATCATTACCCTCATAAAAAACAGCAGATTGACCAGGTGCTATGCTTTTTACATTTTCATAAAATTTGATTCTCAATCCAACATCATCATTATACAAATTGCTAAATGCTCCTTTGTCTTTATATCTTATTTTAGTTATTGCTTCCTGTCCTTCTGTAATTCCATCATACTTCATCCAATTCAATTTTGTGACTAGCATTTCAGTTTGCTCTAAATCTACTTCTTCTCCCAAAACAACAGTATTATTTTCTGGATTAATAGCTGTTACATAAGCAGGCTTGCCCAAAGCTATTTCCAATCCCTTTCTTTGACCAATGGTATAAAAAGGATAGCCTTTATGTTTACCCAGCTTCTTGCCAGTTTTATCAATAAACCAACCCCCATCAACTTGCTCTTCTAGTCCATCCACTCTACGCTTCAAAAAACCGCGATAGTCATTATCAGGAACAAAACATATTTCGTAGCTTTCGCTTTTTTTGGCTAATTCAGGGTAACCCATATCGTGAGCCATTTGCCTTATTTCAGTTTTTTTATATTTACCCAAAGGCATAATTGTTCTACTTAAAAGTTCTTGATCTAAGCCCCACAAAACATAGCTCTGGTCTTTGGTTTCATCAAGCCCTTTACTTATAACATATCTTCCATTGGTATGTTGTCTTACCTCTGCATAATGCCCAGTAGCTATAAAATCACAACCTAAAGCATTGGCACGTTTTAACAACGCTTTCCACTTGATATGAGTATTGCACATTACACAAGGGTTAGGAGTCCTTCCTGCCAAGTATTCCTCAACAAAGTTTTCAATTACAAAATCACCAAACTCATCTCTAATATCTAAAATATAATGTGGAAAGCCATGATGCACCGCTGCTTGTCGAGCATCATTGAAACTATCAATATTGCAACAGCCTGTCTCTTTTTTTGATGTTCCACCACCACTTGAGGCATAATCCCAAGTTTTCATTGTAATTCCTAAAACCTCGTACCCTTCATGGTGAAGCATTAGAGCGGTAACAGTACTATCAATACCACCACTCATTGCCACCATTACTTTTCCTTTTTTACTCATAAAGCAAAAATAAAACAATTGAATTACTAAGTACGAAATTGTAAAAAAGAGAAGTATTTAATAACTATACTAAATAAAAAAGGCTGTCGTATTAAGACAGCCTTTTAATATTGAAATGAACTTGATTAATTAGATTTAGCTTTCACACACTTTCCAATTCCCAATATTACTCCTTTAGAGTCAAGCAAAACTACATTGTAAGTATCAGATGCTAAATTAGAAATATTAACTGGGATGTACGCTTTAGCTGCATTTGTATTATCAACAAATGTTTTTTGTGTTTTTAATAATTTACCATTTGAACTGTATAACATAACGTTTACATTAGTTGGTGCTTTAGGAGCATCTAATGAAATAGTTACATTTTCAACAGCAGGATTAGGATAAATTGATAATCCTTTTTTAGATACAATTGGATTATTTACTACTACTGGTTTTTGAGTAGTTCCACCAATTGAAGGTAAAATTACCACTTTAACCCCATTAGGATTTGCACCTCTATAAGCAGTAAACCCTGACTCTGACGCTCCTAAAGTTGCATATGTTGTATCAGACACACCTAAATTACTAGTAACGATTAATCTAATATTAAATTGATAATTTGGTACAGTATCTAATTGAATTCCAAATTCAGCATCAGCATTTGTAACACTTGCATATAAATCAGTATTGCCTGAAGGTATGTAAACAGTATCAATTGTAATTTCTGTTGAAAGTATACTGCCTGTTACCACTGAACTAGGATTAGCTAAATTACTTAATGCAGTTAAATAATAATGTTTGTAATCTGCATTTCCTATAGACATTGGAACCGGTACACTAACAGTATCAATATGTACAGATAATATTGCTTTTGGAGTGATTGTAACAACAACGTTATGAGAAATAACGTCTACCAATCCACCATTAGTATTAGTTACAGTAAGCGTTACAGTTTTAGTACCTCCAGAAGTATAGATATGTGTAGGGTTTTGCAATGTTGAAGTGTTATTTACACCACTTGCAGGATCTCCAAAGTTCCAAGAATAAGTATAAGTTGGAGCTCCATCATTTGATGTTGTAGCATCTGTAAAGCTAACAGTTGGATTACTATAAATGTCACCACCATAATCGACATTGCTACTAAATTCTGCTTGTGGCTTAAACTTAATCACAACATTTTGTGTAGTAGTGTCTGCAAGACCACTTATTAAATTATTGACAATTAATCTTACTGTATAAGTACCACCATTAGCATATTGATGTGTAGGTGGGAAACGCACAGCTGAAGTACTGCCATCACCAAAATCCCAAGCATAAGTTAAAGATGCAGCTGGAGCAGCAGTATCTTGAGAACTGGTTGTATTTGTATAAGTAACAGTTGGTGCAGAGTAAGCATTAGGTGTAACAGTTTGAGAAGTAGAGAAGATAGCTCTTGGTCTAATTAAAACTGTAACAGTTTGTGTTGTTGTATCTTTTTTTCCACCATTATTATTTGTAGCAATTAAAGTTGTAGTGTATGTTCCACTTCCTTTATATATATGTGTAGGGCTAGTAGCAGTTGAAGAATATCCATCTCCAAAATTCCAAGAATAGGTCATACTAGGGCAAGCATCGTTTACTGTAGTGCTATTTGTATACGTATAAGTTGGTCTTGCATAAACATTAGGTGTATAGTTTGGAGCAGATATTGAGAATGCTGCACGAGGTCTTATTCTAATAACAAAACTTCTAGTAGTGTCTACAACACATCCAACATCACTAGTTACTTGTAAAACAACACTTTTACTACCACCACAAGTGTATGTAAACGAAGAAGGAGTTTGAGATGTTGAATTAGCAGGAACAGCGTTAGCACCAAAGCTCCAATTCCATGCTACTAAGTATCCACCATAATCATAAGAATGATCAGTTACTGAAACAACTGGGGTTGCATAAATATCTGTTGTAGAATCAATTGTAAAGTTAAATCTAGCACGAGGATCACTTAATTCAACAATTCTTGTAACACTGTCTTTACAACCTTTATCAGATACAACCATTAATTGAACAGGATAAGTACCAGCTGTATCAAAAACAATTCTTGGGTTAATATAATGGCTACTATCTCCATCTCTAAAGTACAAAGCAGAGGTTCCAAAGTGCCAGAAATAATCCATTATACCACGACCTAAAGTAGAACTACTTTGATAAGAGAAATCATAACCATGATGCCAACAACGCTTAGTAGTATCACTTAATAATGCAGTTGGTACATAGAAATTATCTAATATTAATCTATATGAAGCTACAGGCATTGGCTCTGCACTAACAACTTTTAGTTTAGTTATAGAGTCTTTAGCTACACAAGCTCCTGAAGTAAGTGTAACAACTAGTTTCACATCATAATCTCCCCAAGTAGCATACGTGTGTGCTGGTGGTGTTTGAAGGCTTGAAAAAGTGCTATCACCAAAACTCCAATTATAAGCAATTGAGTAACCACTAACTGCATTTGTTGTTACAGAATCTATAAACGTGAATGAATTACCAGATAAACATTGGCTAGTGGCACTAGTAACTTTAAATCTAGCAGTTACTGTAGGACAAACTGTTATTGATTGAGAAGTACTATCTGCACAAGGTGAACCACCATTAACAACTAATTTAACCACGTATGTTCCTGGTAGTGAATAGGTTTTAGTTGGGTTAACCAAAGTTGACGTTGTTCCATCTCCTAAATCCCAAGCATAAGTCATTGTACCTGCAGGTACAGTTGATGTGCTTACAAATGTGAAGCTGCTACCACTATTCGTATTGCTATATGTTGTAAAACCTACAGTTGGACCTGCAAGAACAACCACACTTTGTGTTGCTGTTGAACTACCCACTGCAGTTGTAACTGTTAAGGTTACTAAAAAAGTTCCAGCTGTAGTATAACTTTTAGTTGGAGTTGCTAAGGCAGAGGTTGTACCATCTCCAAAATTCCATAGATAAGTTACACCAACTCCGCTAGAAGAAGTGTTATTGAAGGTGAAATTGTTACTGTTACTACATTGACTAGTAATGCTAGTAACATTAAATGCTGCAGTTGGTAATGTACCAATAGTTATTGATTGTGTTGCACTATCAACACAACCTGTATTACTTGTTGCGAATAATTTTACTGGATAAACACCATCTGCGAATGATTTTACAGGATTAGCAGAAGCAGAGTTAAAACCATCGCCAAAATCCCAGTTGTAAGAAGATATAGAACCACTAACAATTGATGAATTGTTTGTGAAAGTAACTGTATTTAAAGATGTTGAACTTGAGAAAGAAACATTTGGACTTGGAAGCACTGTAACAGTTGCAGTAGAGATAGAAGAGCCACCACTTGTAGTAACTGTTAAAGTAATTACATAGGTACCAGGGTTAGAATAAAATTTTGTTGGATTGGCAATATTGTGAGTTGAATTATCTCCAAAATTCCAATGATATGTTACACCAGAACCACTTGTTGAGGTGTTATTGAAAGTAAATAAATTAACTTTTTGACACTGACTGCTTGAACTTGTAACAGTAAATGCTGACGTCGGTGCTGGAAGTATTGTAATAGTTTGTGTGGTACTGTCTTTGCAGCCTCCAGCACCAGTTACAACTAATTTTACGTTATAACTTCCTGTTGAATACAATTTATTACTAATACTAGTAGAAGTTGAAGTAGTAGCATCACCTAAATCCCATAAATATGTAGCACCTGTTTGAACATTTGCAGAAAAACTGTAAAGATTTCCATTATTATTTACAGAAAAACTAGATGAAGGGTTTCCAACAGTTACACTTTGTGTTGATACTGCATCTGCTAACCCAGTCGAGCTAACTGTTAATGTTATTGTATAATTGCCATTAGAAGCATAAGTATGAGTAGGTGTAGCTAATATAGAGGTATTGCCATCACCAAAATTCCATAAGTAAGTAACTCCAACCCCACTTGAAGATGCATTAGTAAAGGTAAAATTGTTTCCAGATAAACATTGGCTCGTGTTACTGCTAACTGTAAAGCTTGAAGATAATGGAGTATTGAATGTATAGTTTATTGCAACAGATTGTGTAACACTATCTTTACAACCAGCATCGCTTGTAATTACTAGCTTAACATTATAAGTACCTGTGGCAGAATAAGACTTTATTGGGTTTACTAAAGTTGAAGTTGTACCATCCCCAAAATCCCAAAAATAATTCATTACACCATTAGCAATAGTAGAAGTGCTAATGAAGGTGTAACTGTTTCCTGTGGTGGTAGCCTGAATATAGTAGAATGAAGCTACTGGCAATGGATTAACGATAACCGTTTTGTTGTAGTAGTGATGTATATTGTTACTATCAGTTATTAACTCTACGCTATAGTATCCTGCAGTTGCATAAGATTTGGTTGGGTTGGTAGCACTTGAAGTTGTACCATCTCCAAAATTCCAAGTATATGTTATACCAGCTCCTGATGATGAAGTATTGGTGAAAACAAAACTGTTTCCATTTAAGCATTGCTCACTATCATTTACAGTAAAGCTAGATGTTACTTGTGCTTTTGATAACAGCATCACAAATAGGAAAGCAAAAGACATAACGCCTTTCATAAGAGTAGTTTTTTTCATCATAAAATAGATTTTTTTTTGTGTTAGGACACTGGTTAAAAGGTTATTTTTTGGTTTTGGATATTGCATATACAGAGTATTTAGAAATAAGGATACCCAAAAATATGGGGATTAATTGATATTCTAAAGAAAATAATTAACATTTTTTTAAGTAATAACGAAAAATTAATCTAACTATATTATTATAACTGTAAATTCCTGCATTTTGTTTATTGATTTTCAGATATTTATCGTATACATTAGAACTAATATTGGATATTTCTTTCCTGTTTTGTTTAAAAAAATATTTAATGGCTTTTCTATCTTCTTTTACTTGAGAATCAAAACAGTCTTCCAACTGTAAACGCTTTTGAGGAAAGTTTATTATATCAAAGTCTTCATAATATTTAAAAAATAAATCACTCAAAGCATAATCAAGCACTTCTAAACACATTGAATATTTGAGGCACGTATTATGTGTTTTTTCTGCCACTAAAAAAGCAACAAAATTGGCTTCATCTTCGCTTGCATAGCCAAGTTGATGTGCCACTTCATGACAAGCAATAAAAGGCAGTAGTATTTTGGGAATATCATCTCTAACCTGTGCTTCCCCTGTAAAAGGATTGTAATAACCAGTATAACCCAAATAATTTCCTGTAGGACTAAACAAGCTAGGCTTTATTGAAAAATTGTTTACCGACAGAAAATTATATTGTTTAGATATTTCAGCATAAGCATTTTTTGCATCAGCAAAAACTTTGTTAATACTAATATTCGATAAACTTGTATCACTAATTTGTTTCCTACAATTATTGGCTTCAAAAATCAAATCTTCAATCAGGTTAATAAGTTCTTCTTTACAATAAACAGTTTCCTCTAAATCCAATTGTTTAACAATTCCCTGCCTGCTGTAATTCAATCCCCAAAGCAGTTTGAAAGCAATGTAAATAATCAGCAAAAAATGAATTGCCTTTAAAAAACTCCTTTTAATTATTTCAATTTTATTAGCTTTTTTAATTACCTCTCTAATAAAAAAATAAATTGAGTACGTAATAAACAATAAAAGCAATAAATACAATGCGTCGCCAATACTAAAAGGCACCCAGCCAGTAATTATTCTTTGTACAAAAGATATTTTAGGATAAATACCTAAATAATAATATTGCTCAACCCAAACACTATTTGTTTCAAATAATGAAATGGCTAACACCAATAATATTAGTATGATGGTTGTTTTATGTTTTTTTATCAGTGCCATACAAGGCTGTGAATATAAAAAATGCAGTTCCAATATTTTGAAACTGCATATAAAAATAGGTTTATGGTTTTAGTGGTTCACAATAACCTTATAAGTTTTCTTAGTTGTTCCATCATTTACAGCTATAAAATAAGTTCCATTTGCCAAGCTGTTTGTTTCCATATAGCATATTGTACTGCCTTGCAAAAATTGCTGGCGTTTTACAATTTGCCCACTCACATTTATTAATTCAATATTTAAAGAATTTTTAGTAATTCCTTTGGCTTGTAAAATCAATACATCAGCAACAGGATTTGGAAAAATTCCTATCTCATCATTTTTATTATTTTGGTGAACAGATACAACTTTTGAGTAACTATATTCTCCATCTTTATCAACTTGTTTAAGCCTGTAATATTTAATATCTGCAAATTTCGTGTCGTCTGTAAACGAGTAGTTGCTTGTGTTTGAAGAATTACCAACTGCTTGTACTATTCCAGCTTTTTCAAAAACTTTTCCATCATTACTACTTTCAATTTCGAAATAACCCAATTCGTTTTCTTTAGATGTTGACCATTTTAAAACAGTTTTTTCATTTGCTAAATAAGCTGTTATATCTAATAAATCAACTGGTAAAATAGGACCAGTATATGTAGTTGCAGTTCCAGGAATTGTGGTAACTTTTGTAACTACTTTATTACCATAAAAAGTGGGTCCTACAGCATAAGGATAGGCTGAATTATGGTTTGCATCAACAGTGCAGAAATAAGCATAAGTGCCACTTGGATATTCTGGAGTTACACAAAATCTGCCATTGTGTTCATCTAAATAATCTGGTTGAGAAGCAGTTGGTGCAGTATATTGATAATCTTCTCTAAAATAACCTAAAGGATATGCTGTACTTACAGCTGGTCCAGCTGTAACTGATGCTCCTGTGTAATAAGTGGTTCTTGTGGTAATATTTCTTAAACTAAAACTCGATTTTATTCTTGTTATACCACCAGTTCCATCTGCATTTTTATAACCATAAGCACCATAAATAGGAAATCCATCATAAGCAAAACCAATTAATGGAGAGTGTTGTGAAGAATTGATGACATATAACCCATCAGAAGCATATAGATTACACACTGTGGAAATTACATTCAAATCTAAGTTAAACGCACTAGGGTTTTGGTGATGATGATAGTTAGTTCCTGCAGGATGTCCTTTGGAACAATCAAAACCTAACCTCTCACCCACTATTGCATCTCTGTTCCAAACGCCATCGCCAATGCCACCCAAAGGGCCTCCTTTTAAAGAATTGGTACTATTTTGCCAGCTTACACCATCTCTATAGTCAAATAGAGCCACTCCATTAATAAAAATACCAATATTGCCCCCAGTTGTAGCTGTAGGTGTTCCTGTATTTTGTGTAGGTGTTAGTGGAAATTTAAATATAGCATTTTGGTTTCCAGCAACATTTGTATTCCCATCTAAAAAAGGTCCAGTAATATATGATGGAAGACCAGTAGTGCTAATGTAAACATCTGTAGTTGTGTATTTTACAGACTGCACATTTGCCAAACTAGCATCATTAATTAAAGCTCCAGTTGTTTTATCATAATGCCTTGCAGTGATAGTGGTATTGCGAAGCCACGCAGATAGTGATGGGCTTTGTGCAGTAACTACATTACTAAAAAATAAAATAGTTAGTAAGGTAAAACTTATTTTTTTCATTATTAATAGTATTTTTTGCTATTTAGACGATAGTAGCCCTAAAAAAACCTATCTTATAAATAAACCTATAAAGTCAGCTAATTTAGGAAATATTACCCTTATTGACTTTAAAAATAAAAAAAGTTTAATCTATTTCTGACAATTTAGCACAACCAATCCAAATGGCAGCATTATTGAATAAAAGGAAAAGTCGAAGATGAAAGTTAATTAAACAATATCGACATTAACTAATAAATCGTAAATCAATAAATAGTAAATAAAATGGGAAAGATTATTGGGATTGACTTAGGTACAACAAATAGTTGTGTAAGTGTAATGGAAGGCAACGAAGCTGTTGTAATTGCCAACGAAGAAGGCAGAAGAACCACACCATCGGTTGTTGGTTTTTTAAAAAATGGAGAAAGAAAAGTAGGTGATCCTGCAAAACGTCAAGCTATTACCAACCCTCATAACACTATCTCTAGTGTTAAGCGTTTTATGGGTCGTAAGTTTGATGAAGTTACTGAGGAAATAAGCCACTGGAGCTACAAAGTAGCAAAAGGTGACAATAATACTGTGCGTGTTGACATTGATGGCAGACTATACACGCCTCAAGAAATTAGTGCAATGGTGCTACAAAAAATGAAAAAAACAGCTGAAGACTATTTAGGAACAGAAGTTACCGAAGCTGTTATTACTGTACCTGCATATTTTAATGATGCTCAACGCCAAGCAACTAAAGAAGCAGGAGAAATTGCTGGTTTAACAGTTAAAAGAATTGTAAACGAGCCTACTGCAGCTGCTTTAGCTTATGGTTTAGATAAAAAAGGACAAGACCAAAAAATTGCTGTATTTGACCTTGGTGGTGGTACTTTTGATATTTCTATCCTTGATTTAGGAGATGGTGTATTTGAAGTAAAATCTACCAATGGTGATACCCACTTAGGTGGTGATGACTTTGATAAAGTAATCATGGATTGGTTGGCTGATGAATTTAAAGCGCAAGAAGCAATTGATTTGCGTAAAGATCCAATGGCTTTACAGCGTTTAAAAGAAGCTTCTGAAAAAGCAAAAGTAGAGTTGAGCTCTTCTTCTGAAACTGAAATCAACTTACCATATATCACTGCAGTAGATGGTGTTCCAAAGCACTTGGTTTTAAAATTAACCAGAGCTAAGTTTGAAGCATTAGCAGATAATTTATTTGCTCGTTGCTTAAAACCTTGCGAAGCTGCATTAAAAGATGCTGGTTACAGCAAAGCTGAAATTGATGAAGTAATTTTAGTAGGAGGTTCTACTCGTATTCCAAAAGTGCAAGAAATTGTTGAAACTTTCTTTGGCAAAAAACCAAACAGAAGTGTAAACCCTGATGAAGTAGTTGCTTTAGGTGCTGCTA
>JBMLRA010000092.1:0-1618 GCA_049241265.1 Chitinophagaceae bacterium | reverse complement strand
TGAAAACGAATGGTGTAATCTATATCTGTTCCATCTGTTACTTGTTGAGGTGTTAATGTTGGCGTAGCTTGTTTATCATTTGGGTCGTAACTGCCACGAACAGTTGATTTTATTGTATCTGTAGCATTAACTGTATTTGTTGTTATACCAGCAATACTTGTAAAATTGCTGTTTAAAACAGCAGTTGTTTTAACTGTAAAATAAGCAATAAAACTACCTGTTTGCCCAGGCACTATATTACCCATATTTAAATTTAAACTGCTGCCATTGTTGGTTGCAATAACTGAGCTGGAATCATAAACCAATACACTGTTATCATATTGCAAACTGGCTACTACATTGCCTAATACTGTTGTGCCCACATTTTCATATTGCACTAAATAAGGATATATAAAGCCTGCACGTGCAGCCCAGTTAGTTGGTGTTAATTTTATAGAAATGCTATCTTTTAATAGGATTGCTTTTAAGGCAAATGTGTCGTAAACAATGGTATCATAACTAGAGAATGTGTGTGTATAGCTTGGTGGTACAGTATTATAAAATGGTGGTGCTTGGGCTGTTATTGTGTATGTGCCTAGGCTGTCTGCATTTAAAAAAACACTGCCATTTACATTTGAATAGGCATAACTACTATTGGATAGTGTCAGTTTTAAATTATGTTTTGGAAATTCATTTGTATCTAATTTGTTGTTATTGTTTAAATCTGTGTAAGCAAACGATTGAATAGCTGGAAATGATTGACAATGGTTTGGATTGTTGGTTGGATTGCAAAAAACAAAAATACTAACTGCTCCTAAAGGGAATCCATTATATGTGCAGTTAAAGTTGGGGATATTTGGAATGCAAGGTATTTTAAAGGAAAGGTCTGCCACTAGATTAATAAGTGATTTAGGAAGAAATGGTAGGCAAGTGATATAGTTAAAATCGCAAAAAAGCGATTCCATATTTTTACAGTGATATAACTTTGGCAATGACGTAATTTTATTATTTCTGCAAGATAGAAGCGAAAGATTCGATGGAATATTTGGTAAAACAGTCAGTAAATTACTATCACAATTAAGCACTCCTAAGCTTGTTGGTAGTTTTGAAATTGTTAGTAGTTTATTGTTGGAACAATACAAACCTACTAACCCACTAGGCAAATCTGGTAGTGTCGTTATGTTGTTATTTGAGCAATTAAAAGTTTGCAAGCTCAGTTTAGGCAACTCAGGTAAGCTATATAGTAGATTTCCAAAGCAAGTAATAATATTCAGACTGTCATTAAATTGATAAATATTGGTTATGGGATTGTTACTACAATTTAATGCTTTTAATCTTTTGAAATATTCGACTCCCTGAATACTCATTATCCCTTTATTAGAGCAGTCAAAGTTTAAATTACCAGTATTATTATTTGCAAATTCTGCTGCCTTGATTGTATCTAGTAAGCTTAAAGAATTAAAGCAACTTGGTGCTTGACTATATAAAAAATTCCTAAAGTTACTATCAGGGATATTTACATATTGTGCCTTGCTATTTGCTGCCAAAAAAATAAACAACAAATTAAGGGTAGTAACTTTTTCATAAACAAAGTTTTGGTGCTGCTTTATAGATGCTAAAACTATGGTTTTCGTTGCTT
>JBMLRA010000091.1:3339-14446 GCA_049241265.1 Chitinophagaceae bacterium | reverse complement strand
AATAGTGGACGCGATGTAATGATTGATGCACCTAGTACGATTGATGAAAAACAGTTTGATGAGTTGCAGATTAAACTAGCTTTAAAATAAATGTTAGATATTTTAAAAGGCTCATCAATATTGTAATTGATGAGCCTTTTTTGTGATAAGTTGCAAAAATTAGAATGATAAAAAGTATTGCTGACGGATAAAAAAAGCATATTGAGATATTATCGTGTTATCTGCTAAATTCGTGAAAAAAATATATCCATTTAATTTTGCACTACTACTATAATCTTAATTAAAAAATCAAAACGTAAAGTGATCAGTTAAAAATTACTTAATCGTTTCTTTTAAAATTATATCATACTTCAACAACTCGTTTAATACTGGTTGATAAATACTTGGTAAAATAGGAATATGTAAACCAGTTTCATTAATTTCTCCTTCTAAAATTAATTGTGCTGCAATGCCTAGTGGCAAACCAACAGTTTTTGCCATAGCAGTGTTCACATTATTCTCACCAACAACTCTTAATAAGCTTTTCATAGATTTATTTTTACCATCTAATTCGTATTCAATTTCATGCAACATCACAATCATATCCTTATCATCTTTATTTAATACAAGTTTCCTTTCTAAAATAAATTGCAATACATCAGCAGCACTGCACAATCCTTTATTAATAAGGGTTGTATCTGATCCCATACCTAAAAACAAAATTTGACTTAACCTCTTTTGCACTGTTGCAAAATGGTCAACAGCAATAGAATCTTCTTCTGTTTCGGGCTCATTGCTATCAACAAATTGTAATTCACCATCACCGTTTACAACTAAAGTTTCATCATCAAGAACCTCTCCCCTATCAAATGCATTTTCGTTTTCAACTTTATGAACAAACTTTTTTATGAGATAATCAAAACTGATAGCCTTATTGGAAAGCAAATTATTAAGCCAATTAAAATATCCATTATTACCAAAATGAGTAGTAAGAAAATCTTTTACAGTCACCCCATCTGTATCATAAATTTTGTCCTCACTTGTCAGTTTTAAATCAATAATATTCTTCCATCCAAAACAAAATTCTGGATGACGAAGTGTAGTACGAATAAAAGTATTAATACCTTGTAGCCCATAAGTTTCAATGTATCCAAGGGAATCTCTATTGGGGTAAAACGACAAAAAATCATTCTTGTCAATTTCTACGATATTATTTGCACTAAATAAATTCTCGTAAGCAATGTGCTTTATTTCATTGTTTTCAAGAAATGTAGCTCCAGCTTTACCAGCTATTACCACATTTCGTGGATTCCAACTTATTTTATAATGCCAAGGATTATCATCACTTTCTGGTGCAACTAAGCCTCCACAATGGGATATAAAAGAAGTAATTCTTCCCCCTTGCTCTTGAATTTTATGTATTATTTGCATTGCACTCATATGGTCAATTCCTGGATCTAATCCCATTTCATACAAAAACAAAATACCCTTTTCTTTAGCTTGTTGTGCTAAGTCTTGAGTTTGTTTATCAATATAAGATGCAGTTAATAAATGTTTGCTGTAAGTTAAGCAGTCAAGTGCTATATTGTAATGTAAGTGTGGAGGCATTAAGGATATAACAATATCAGCATTAGCAATTAAAGGTTTTCTTGTATTTTCATCTTCTATATTAACTGCTACAGTTTTTACTTTATCGTTTGTGCCCAATTTATTTTTAATAGCTTCAATATTATTGTCAGCAATAATAATGTTCCATTGTTTTTTTTCTGCCAGTGTTATCAAATAATCAATTAAAACTGTTGCTGATTTGCCAGCACCAAAAAGTAAAATCTTCTTCATATATCAAAATTAGTGGTACAAACATAGAATATCGATATCCAAATAAAATAAAAGGATGTTAAATAATATAAAGACATTTTTAATGTGTTTATATTAACTAAAGTTTAACAAATTAGCTTAAACTCATCTTAAAGAAAAAAGTCTGTTTACCGACCTACAATTATATTTGCAACCAATTTAATTTTAATGAAAAAAGTAATTCTATTAGTATTAGTTAGTCTATCACTTACAAAAAATACTATTGCACAAAATGACCCTAACGCAAAAAAAGTTTTAGATGCTGTAAGTACTAAAGTGAAATCATTTAAAGGTATTACAGGTTCTTTTACTATAAAGTCTATTACTTCAAAAGGAAAAGATAATGGCACAAAAAATGGTACTGTTTCTATCAAGGGACAGAAGTATATTCTAAAGCAAGGCAAAACAGAAATTATTTGTGATGCCACTAAAATTTATAATTACGATGGTAGTAAAACTGTAACAATTACGCCAGTTGAGGAAAGTGGGCAAACTTTAAGCCCACAAAACTTATTATCTAATTTTTATGACAAAGATTTTACTTATAAACTGATTTCTTCAAAAAATGCTTTCCACGAGGTTGAATTATTGCCAAACGATAAAAGAAAAAATTTTACTAAGGTTAATGTATTTATAGATAAAGTTAAAAATATGATTACAAAAGCTAAAATTTTGGATAAAAGCAATAATATCATTGAATTTACTTTAACCAATATTAATACCAATGCAACACTCGGTGACAATTTGTTTAAGTTCGATAAAAACCGTTACCCAAAATCAATAGAAATATTAGATTAAAATAGTTTACAATATCAGAAAAGGCTGACAATTGCGAGCCTTTTCTGGTATTGAATTTTTACCAAAAAAAGTTAATATCTAAATGAATATCAGGATGCAAACTTTTTTCAACAGGACAATTTCTAGCAATTCTAATTAACTGTTCTTTTTGTTCGTTAGTAGCTATAAAACCATCTGCAAAAAATAAATCTGCTTTAATTGCCACTACCCTTCTAGGTGCATCATCACTCATAACTTTTGTAATTTCAATCTTTGCTTCTTCAAAATTTAAATTCATATCCATTGCTCTAATTGCCATTGTTGTGATCATACAACTTCCTAGCGATGTTGCTAGCATATCGGTAGGTGAAAAACGTTCCCCTTTTCCTTTATTATCAGTTGGGGCATCATTTTCAATTACAGTTCCACTTTGCAAATGGGTTAATTCTGTTCTTAAATTTCCTTTATAAACAATTGTAGATGTCATTGCTTTAAATTTTTGCCATAAATTTACACTTCAAATTTTATTTAGTGAAAAAGATTATCATATTAATGCTCCTCTTTGCCCCTTTTTTTGCAAATTCTCAATCTGCAGACAAAAAAGAAACACGTAAAGAAAAGCAGGCAAAAATTAATGCTAAGATAAAAAAAATGCAGGATGAAGCTGAGCAAGGTGCTTTAATTTTCAATAAACAGTCAGCATTTTCACTAAGCCTTAGAAATGATGGATATGGACTTGGATATGAGCACGGTAAATTTAAAAAAATAAATAAGACTAATTTATGGTGGTTTACACTAGGTGAAAGAAAACATTTTAAAGAAGAGAAATTAGTGCAAGAAATTCGTGGATTTCAGGTTGGGAATCCATACATATATGGTAAATTGAATAATTTTTATTTTCTCAATATTGGTTTTGGAAAGCAGTTAGTGCTTGGTGGAAAGAGTACAAAAAACGGTGTAGCAGTATCTGCAATATATGGTGGTGGATTAACTTTAGGTATGTTAAAACCCTATTATCTTGAAGTTTTTAATAACACAGGTTCATCTGATATTATTAAGTTTGATGATGATAATAATAGATTTGTAGATCCCGACGCTATCATTGGTTCAGCTCCATTTGGTAAAGGATTTGGTGAAATAAAATATGTACCAGGTTTATTTACAAAAACAGCACTAAGATTTGACTTTGATAAATATAATGACATTATTACAGCATTAGAATTAGGTGTGAATGCAGAATATTATTCACAAAAAATGCCGATGATGTGGCTAACTAAAGAAAAAAACTTGTTTGTAACTAGTTACATCTCTATCATTTTTGGCAGCAGAAAATAATAAACTTTAAATTTGCTATTTATTAAAATGTAAATTTTTAGTATTGATTTTACAATAGAAGTCAAGGTATTAATTACCCTAAACTTTAAACTTTAAACTTTAAAATGACTGAACTTCCTATCATTTCAAATATTCCTGAAGAAACACGACTAAAAAAACCTAATTGGCTTAGGGTTAAACTACCAATTGGTGAAAGTTATAAGCACGTTAGAGGCTTAGTTGATAATCACAAATTGCACACTATTTGCGAAAGTGGCAACTGTCCTAATATGGGTGAATGTTGGGGCGAAGGCACTGCAACATTCATGATTTTGGGAAATATTTGCACTAGAAGTTGTAGATTTTGTGCAGTAGCTACCGGTAAACCCTTGCCAATTGATTGGGATGAGCCACAACGTGTAGCAGAAGCAATAAGTTTGATGGAAGTAAAACACGCTGTAATTACTTCGGTTGATAGAGATGAACAACCAGATGGTGGAAGCATTATTTGGTATAACACAATAAAAGCTGTAAAAACGCTAAATCCCAATACTACACTTGAAACTTTAATTCCAGATTTTAGAGGAATTGAAGAACAAATACAACGACTTGTTGATGCAGCTCCCGAAGTTGTTAGCCACAATATGGAAACTGTTGAAAGAATGACAAAAAAAGTAAGAGTTCAGGCAAAATATCACAGAAGTTTATTTGTTTTAGATTATTTAAAGAAAGGTGGCATAAGAACAAAAACAGGTATTATGCTTGGAATTGGCGAAACCAAAGATGAAGTAATAGAAACAATGAAACATTTAGTAGATGTGGGTTGTGATGTTTTAACTTTGGGTCAATATTTACAGCCAACACCAAAGCATATTGCAGTACAACGCTTCGTGCATCCAGATGAATTTAATGAACTGAAAAATATTGGCTACGAGATGGGCTTTGATTATGTAGAGAGTGGACCACTAGTAAGAAGTTCTTACCATAGTGAAAAACATGTGATTGCTGGTTGGGGAAAAAATAAATGGTTGCAAGAAAAGAAAATGTTGATTCAATAACTAAATATTAATCATCACCGTTACCTTTAGTAAATCTTTTAATAATTCCTCTACCGCTTTCTCTAACAAATGTTACAATCTCGTCTCTTTCATCACTAGCACTAATTTCTTCTTCAATGTATTCTAGTGCTTGAGATGTATTGAGACCTTTGTTGTAAATGAATCTGTAAATATCGAGTATATGGTTAATTTGGGTTACGTTAAATCCTCTTCTTTTAAGTCCAACACTATTTACTCCACCATAACTTAATGGGTTTCTAACAGCTTTAATGTATGGAGGCACATCTTTACTTACTAAACTTCCACCAGCAACAAAACAATGTTGTCCAATTTGTACAAATTGATGTACTGCACTAACCCCTCCTACTACAACCCAATCACCAATTGTAACGTGTCCCGCTACTTGCACACTATTGCTTAAAATAACATTATTACCAACATTACAGTCGTGAGCAATATGGCTGTAAGCCATAATTAAACAGTTGTTTCCAACAATTGTTTTGCCTCTATCATCTGTGCCTCTATTAATGGTAACAAATTCCCTAATTGTAGTATTATCACCTATAACAACAATTGTTTTTTCCCCAGAGAATTTTAAATCCTGAGGTACAGCACCCAAAACTGCACCAGGAAAAATTCTACAATTTTTGCCGATTCTAACTCCTTCCATTATGGTAACGTTGCTACCAATCCAAGTACCATCACCAATTTGAACATCACCATGAATAACTGTAAATGGGTCAATTTTAACGTTAGGTGCTACTTTAGCATTAGGGTCAATATATGTGTATGGATGCGTCATCCTGTAATTTTTAGACTAACAAATGTAAGGGTATGAACTGAAATAAATTAAACTAGTATAATTGAAGTAAAAGAATGAAAACCTTAAACTTATTATTATCATCTTTTAAGGAGTATTGTTTTGGGTTAAAAAATAACATTCTTTCAATGTTTCAAGAAAAAAGTTAGTTTGTAATATTTAAAAAATTACAGCAGATCCTTCAAAATGTCTTTAAACTTAGTTTTCGCTAAAATTATCATAAAACAATTGACAAATTTCCCTACTTTTGCAGCCCGTTATAAAAAACGAACATTTCCCACAAGGCTCAATAAGAGTTCCATCAGTTTGGAAACGCCAGTAGGGAGTAATCTTAATAAGATTATAAAATGCCAAAAGTAAAAACAAATTCAAGTGCCAAAAAAAGGTTTAAAGTAACCGGCACAGGCGAAATCACTTTTCAAAGACCTTTCAAACGTCACATTCTTACCAAAAAATCTACAAAGCGTAAACGTGCTTTAAGAGTAAAAGGACTTGTTGGAGATACCAATAAAGACTTTGTGATGCGTTTACTTAGATTAAAGTAAGCCCTATTATCCCAGCCCTAAAGGGAGTAGTTTTAGGGAATTTGTAAAATTAATTTAAGATAAATTGTAAATCTTAAATTGTAAATCTCAAAAAAGATATGCCACGTTCAAAAAATGCAGTTGCCAGTCGTGCACGACGCAAAAGAATATTAAAACAAGCCAAAGGTTTTTATGGTAAACGTAAAAACGTATATACCGTAGCCAAAAACGTTGTTGAAAAAGGATTGACATACAGTTATGTAGGTCGTAAATTAAAGAAAAGAGAATACCGAACTTTATGGATTGCTCGTATCAATGCAGCTGTACGTGAAGAAGGAATGACATACAGCCAATTCATTAATAAATGTGCTGTTAAAGGTATTGAATTAAACAGAAAAGTGTTAGCAGATTTAGCAATGAATAACCCCGAAAGTTTCAAAGCTATTGTTGCACAAGTTAAATAGTTTTTTTGTTTTCATAGGTGATGAATAAAAAAAGCCGTTTCAAATTTTGAAACGGCTTTTTTGTGCTTATATTATCGAATTAAGTTTTTTATGTTGCACAACGGGTTTAATTTGCAGAAATGTATTTTTTCAGATTTATCTATATAGTTATTTACAGAGCCTTTTATATTTTGCTTCATCAAAAAAAAGAAACAAAATGGGGAACTACTTTTCTCCATCATCTGGAAAAACAATTTAATGGCAGCTTTGATGAAAGAACCTTCAAAAAAATCATCTTTTATTACTCATTAAAAGTTCCTGCCATTTGCGATGCTTTCTTGCATTTGCATAACAAAAAAACAAACAGACAAGAATGTGAAAGACTATTGCATTATTTTATTTGCAGCAGCGTATTTGATAATTTTTTTGACAGAGAGGAATTGAGCGATGAAGATATTTACAAAATAACGTTTGCCTCAAACACATTCATAGCAAGTAATTTCAACGAACGCATTTCTTTAAACTCGCATTTGTTAATTTTAAATTATGTGAGGAATAAAGAAAAATATTTATCTGTTCTTAAAAAAGAGTATGATGTTCAAGTTGCATCTCGCAAACAGTTTGATGTAAATATCAGTAATGAAGAAATAGAGCAAATTACATTAAATAAAGGAGGCAATGCTGTGTTGCTTTGTAGTTATTATTTAGACCATCAAGCATCTATTCACGAAGAAAATTGCTGGTATAAATTGGGTAATATTATTCAAAACGTTAATGACTTATTTGATATTTACAGAGACTTGCAAAATGGCTTGCAAACGATTCCCAATAGAATGAGAGATGCACACGAATACAAAAAATACTATTTGAATTTAGTGGCCTCACTAAAGCATGAAATAAAAGCTATTGCAGTTCCTGAAAAACAAAAACTGCATTTTACAATTTCATTAATGGGTATTTGTGCATTGGGTATTATTGCTATTGAACAACTGATAAAAACTCAAGGCAATGCAAATCAATTACCTGATTTAAAAACTTTAACCAGAAAAGATTTGATCATTGATATGGAGAAAAAATATAATCTTTGGAAATGGGTAAAAACTGTTTATTTACTAAGTAGTAAAACGTGAATCTGTCGTATGAAAACGGAAGTAAATCGAGAGTATATTCAATTAATCATTAATCATTAATAGCTAAATAATTATAAAAGTGCAAATAGTATTATTCGACAATAAACATAGAGAAAAATTATTTCCATTAACTGCTACAAGAGCCGTTGCAGAAATACGCACAGGCATTTTTACTAATAAAGAAAGATGGGAATATATTGCAGGAACTGATGTGAATATTTTAACTGAGGATTACTTACAACCTCTTTACAACGACTATGTTTCTGGCGATATTTTATTGATAGATGCTTCTGTTATTTTTACTGAAGAACAAGCAAAAAAAATTTTACAAATACCAAAAGGATATTATGTTTCGTATTCAAAAGGTTTTATAGCCGGTAGATTTGAAACCAATGAAAAATTTGATTTCAATACCTTGAATAATTTATCGTTTGATAAAATGATAAATTGGAAAGAAGATGTAAATCGTTTAGATTATCCTTGGAATATTTTTCAGCATAATGACGAGTTTATTCGAAATGATTTTGCCTTGATAACTGATGGTAGAAAATCACAACCAATTGATATTTCTAACACAATTATTGATGCCGAAAATATTTTTGTAGAAGAAGGTGCAAGTATTTCCTGCAGTATTTTAAATGCTTCTACGGGTCCTATTTACATTGGTAAAAATGCTACTATACAAGAAGGCTGTATGATACGTGGAGCTTGTGTTGTAGGCGAAAATAGTTTACTCAAAATGGGTACAAAAATTTATGGATCCACGACACTTGGAAACAATTGTGTTGCAGGTGGGGAAATAAAAAATCTTGTGATGTTTGGCAATAGCAATAAAGCCCATGATGGATATTTAGGAGATTCTGTTGTGGGCGAATGGTGCAATTTTGGAGCTGCTACAAGCAATAGCAATGTTAAGAATACTGCTGGTGTTGTTAGTGTATGGAGTGAGGCTGCAAAAACAAAAATTGCAGTAGGGCAAAAATGTGGGGTAATTGTTGGCGATTATACTAGAACTGCTATTAATAGCTCTATCAATACAGGTTCTGTTTATGGCGTTTGTTGTAATGTTTTTGGCGAAGGATTGTTGCCAAAACAACTTGCCAACTTTTCTTGGGGAACTATGGATAAATATAACATTGATAAAGCAATTACTGACATTGGAAATTGGAAGAAGATGAAAGGACAATCTTTGTCAAATAATGAGATTGAAGTGTTGAAAAAAGTTCACGGTTTATAGTTTACGGTTCAAAAACGTTTAAATAAAAACTGGAAACTATCGACATCAAATAAAAAAGTTTAAACTAAATACAATGAGAAAACAAATAGCTGCTGCCAACTGGAAAATGAACTTAACCTACCAACAAGCTGAAAAGTTGGTAGATGATTTAATGACATTGCCACATCAATTAAGCGAACACCAACAAGTCATATTTGCTGTTCCTTTTCCCTATTTGCAAATGGTTGCAAACAAACTTGCAGGTAAGCAAAAAGTATTTGTTGCAGCACAAAATTGTAGCAATAAAAAAAGTGGTGCTTACACAGGTGAAACTAGTCTTGAAATATTGAAATCTATAGGCGTAAATCACATATTGGTTGGACATAGCGAAAGAAGAGAATATTTTTCTGAAAGCAATCAATTACTCGCAGAAAAAGTAGATATATGCCTTGCAAATAATGCCACACCAATTTTTTGCTGTGGTGAACCTTTGAGCGTTAGAGAAGCTAACGAGCAGGATGCATTTGTTGCAAAACAATTAAAAGAATCTTTATATCATTTATCTGCTACTGATATTCAAAAAGTAATTATAGCTTATGAACCAATATGGGCAATTGGGACTGGAAAAACTGCTACAAGCCAACAAGCACAGGATATACAAGCTTTCATTCGACAACAATTAGCAGCTCATTATGACGAAGCTACTGCAAACAATATTTCTATTTTATATGGAGGAAGTGTAAAAGCATCTAATGCTAAAGAAATTTTTTCTCAACCAGATGTTGATGGAGGTTTAGTAGGTGGAGCATCTTTAATTGCTGAAGAATTTAATACCATCATTAATAGTTTAAAGTAAAATAAAAGGCACAATTTTAGTTATATGAAGTACTACATAACGTTTAAGAATAATGAAACATTTTTTCTCTTTGCTTTTTTTACTTTTCTCGTTTAGTTTATTTTCACAAACAAAACCTGAAAATTTTGCTTTTTTCCAAAATTTAAATGGCGAAAGAAAAGTTTTTGCCGATACTGCTATTATTCGTATTGCACCTAGTTCTGGAGCTGCAGTAAACGATACACTTTTTTTAGGAGACGATATTAATGTTTTAATGCAAGTGCCATACAGCGAAGTAAAAAATAATGTAGCATTTCCCTGGCTAAAAATTACTTATAAAAAAGGAGTTTTTGTAAAAGTAGGATTTATATCTGCCATTGATATTGCCATTAATGATAAAGCTAGTATGAAAGAAAATGAATTTGTTTGGGGAATTTCATCGGCTATTAGAAAAGATACTTTGATGAATAATGAAACAGTTTTTGTCAATCATTATCTTGGTAAAGTAAAAGTAAAAACAAATAAAAATAAGTGGATTAATGCTTCATTAGAAATCCCAAGTGCAATGATGGTTGATACTGTTGTTTCAAGTGTGTTTAAGCGAATAAAACTTAGCAGCAGTAAGGGTGTTATTCAAATAGATGTTACATCTACAAAGAATAAAGCACTTGTTTATCAATATAATTTCATTTATTGTAATAAGAATAAATTGGCTCAGTTAGAAACCATAAACAGTATTCAAAAAACACAAATGGGTCTAAAACCTATCACTAGTTTTTACAAATATTTTTCAAATAAAATTGTTTTTGTCATGAGTGGTTTTATGGATGGTGATAAAGAAATTGAATCGTATAAACTAAGTGACTGTAGTATTATAAAAATTTAATATTTTTTTGTAAGGTAAAACAGTTTTCCTTTATGTTTGCATCCCAACAAAAAAAGGCCCTGTAGCCGAGTGGCTAGGCAAAGCTCTGCAAAAGCTTCTACACCAGTTCGAATCTGGTCGGGACCTCAAAAAACTCTTCTCTCTAGAAGAGTTTTTTTTATTGTATTTTGCAACAGTAGTAAGTAAATGATACTCTTGCTTATGTAAAAAAGTTTACCAAATTATTTTCTTGCTTTTTAAACTAAACATAATATGCCTTTTTATATTG
>JBMLRA010000091.1:0-3329 GCA_049241265.1 Chitinophagaceae bacterium | reverse complement strand
TCAAATAATCAAACCTACAAGTCTTTTAGCTTGTAGGTTTTTTAATTAAATCTATTCATTTATGAAATATTCTCAACAAATTGGTGTGTTTGCTGCAATCATTGTAATTGTATCCTGTTACTTACCTTGGATAGAGATTACAGCTTTAAATAAAACCCTAAACGGTTTAGATGGATATGTAAACAATAATATCACTTTTGGTACACAAATTAAGGCACACGCATTTTTTTGCATCTTTTCCATACCTTTATTCATAATAAGTAAAGTATGGACAAAAAGACTTAATATTTTTATTTGCTTTCTTAACCTTACTTGGGCAATCAAAAATTTTATTCTATTTAGATTATGTCGACCAGAGTGTCCTGAAACGAAATTTGGACTTTATTTATTGGTTCTATCATCTGTGGTAATGATGTTGATGGCTTTATTGCCAAAGATTGAAGTAGCATCAACGCCTAAATAAATTCTATATGAAAAGAGTTTTTTTTCTATTTTTTGAGTTGTTGTTTAGTACACAAGTTTTCTCACAGTTTAGCATTAGATTGGTTGTAACGGAAATATCTACCAAAAAAGATGACGATATTTATGTTGCTGGTAATTTTAATGATTGGAATCCTCGTGATCCAAATTATCGCTTAAAACCTTTTGCAGCTGGCAGAAAAGGAGTTGTGATAAAAGATATTCCCGCTGGTAATTATGCTTTTAAATTTACTCGTGGTAGTTTTGATAAAGTTGAATGTCAATCTGATGGTAGAGACATTGAAGATAGGGTTATTGATATTGAAGCAGATGCAATTATTGAATGTAGTATTAAAGGTTGGAAAGATAATTATCCAGATAAACCCAAGCCATACACAGCTAGCCCTCAAGTTAAAATCATTGATACCGCTTTTAGTATGCCTCAACTAAATCGTAAACGACGAATTTGGGTTTATTTGCCAAAAGGTTATGCTTTGTCTAACAAATCGTACCCAGTTTTATATATGCACGATGGACAAAATTTATTTAATGAACAAACTGCATCTTTTGGTGAGTGGGGTGTTGATGAGTGCTTAGATAGCGTACAAAAGGCCACAGGTAAGGAGTGTATTGTAGTAGGTATTGACAATGGTGGTAGCAATAGACGTTTGAGTGAATATGCACCTTATGATTTTGAAACCAATAAAGTTAAAATAAAAGCAGAGGGTAAGCAATATGTTGATTTTGTGGCTAATACACTAAAACCATATATTGATACAAAGTATAGAACAAAAAAAACTTATGAATACACATATATAGCTGGTAGCAGTATGGGCGGCTTGATTAGTTTGTATGCTGTAATGCAATATCCACAAGTATTTGGAACTGCAGGTGTTTTTTCTCCATCATTATGGACAACCAAAACACTTTTTGTAGATGCTGCTGTGTTCAAAAATCCTAATCCAATTAATTTATATTTTTATTGTGGTGGAAAAGAGGGTGAGCAAACCATTAGTGATATGAATAAAATGGCTGATGTATTTGCTAATAAAGTGAATATTAGAATTTTTAGAACTGTAACACAAATCGGTCAGCATAGCGAAAAATATTGGCATTTAGAATTTCCAAGATTTTATGAATGGTTGTTTAAAACACAATAAATGGATGATGCTAGCGATAAATATCAAAACTTGGTTAATTATTTTAAGACAATTATATATTTTTGATGATGTCTTTTAAACAAATCACTTTATTTATCGTTTTACTCTTTAGTTCATATTTTACTGCTAATTCCCAAGTTAATCTTAGTCAAGGTCTAGTAGCCTACTACCCTTTTAATGGTACAGCTAATGATGCTAGTGGAAATAACAATAACCCTACATTTAACAACGCTACATTAACCACAGATAGAAATGGGAATGCAAATAGTGCATATCATTTTAATGGAATAGATAATTATATGCAAATACCCAATAGTGGTAGCTTAAATACAGGAAGTATGGTTTCTGTTTGTGTAATGGTAAAAACTCTTGGCTTTTATTATGGATTATGTCACGGCAATCAAATGGTTGGCAAAGGAATTGATAATGTTAACAGTAATTCCAACTATTATTTAAGATATAGTGATTTAGTAAATAATTGTAGTGGTGGAGTTCCTGATTCAACAAAAGAGTTTTTTTATGGTAATAACGTTGGTTCGGTACCGAAATTCCCAATTCAAAAAAATAAATGGTACTCTGTAGTATTCACTTATGATGGTGCAAAGGCTAGATTATATATTAATTGCCAATTGGTTGGTGAGACATCAGTTTTGTTTAATTTTAATAATAGTGCTGACCTGTTTTTAGGAAAGATGAACTCATCGGGATTCCCATATTGGCTAAATGGGGATTTAGATGAAGTAAGAATTTACAATAGAGCTTTAAACAGCGATGAGGTATTAGCATACTCAGGTTTAACTAAACCCGACTTTTCTTTTACCCAAAACATTTGCAATCCTAAACAAATAACACTTAAAAACGAATCTACAAACTACACTAAATATTATTGGCATTTTGGCAATGGAACTGTTGACAGCACTACAACACAGCCAACTGTTAATTACAGTAATTATGGCAATTATGATATTAAATTAATAACTGCAAATAATTTTGGCTGTGTCGATACTGCTGCTAAAACTGTATTAGTAAGTACAGCAAACGACGCTTCACTTATTATCAATTCATCAGATACAACTATTTGTAGTGGAACAATTTTTAAATTAATTGTTAAGGATACAACTAATTCATTTTGCTGGTCAGTTTCAAATGGAGTTGCCCCCAACAATGCTAGCCCAACAGTATCTCCAACAACTAATACAACCTATTATTTAAATTCACAAATTTTGGGTAGTAATTTAATCGTTAATGGAGATTTTGAAGCTGGTAACAATGGTTTTAATTCTTCTTATACCTATCATCCAGGAACAGCTGGAGGCATACAAGGAATTTATAATATAGCTAATAATCCTAACGTTTGGCTTAATGCTTTTAGTAATTGTAAAGACCATACACTTAACAATGGATCTGGCAAAATGATGATGATTGATGGTAGTACCCAAACCAATGTTCCTATTTGGAATCAACTAGTCAATATTCAACCCAATACAAACTATATTTTTTCTGTTTGGCTTACATCAATTGTTGCTCAAAATCCAGCTCAATTAAAATTCTCAATTAATGGAATTCAAGTTGGACAATTATTACAGGCTACAAATATTAATTGCCAATGGAATCAATTTTATGTAGTATGGAATAGTGGTATAAATACAACAGCAAATATTTCTATAGTTAATGAAAATACAATTGTCCAAGGAAATGATTTTGCTTTAG
>JBMLRA010000090.1:0-1517 GCA_049241265.1 Chitinophagaceae bacterium | reverse complement strand
GGAAGACAATTAGTAAGATGGAATTTTACTGGTGTTTATGGTGGAAATGCATATTGGGGTGCTACTGCTGTTAAGTTTAAAGCAAAAGTAAAAGCAGGAACACCTGTAAGTACGCTTTCAAACGAATGGTATTTAAGTTCACCAAGTGGAACAATTCAAGCTGAATCACCAGTTTTTGTAATTCCTGACCCAAATGATGTAGATGGTATTGGAGGTACTTCAAACACTTTAGTGAAAAGCTTTTCAGCAGATTTAAATATTTTGCAATTAGCTGCTATGGAAAGTTATAAATGGGTACAAGGTTCTTTAGACCCAGCTGAAAATAGATATCCAAATTCTGGGTTAACTACACCTGGTGGTTTAGCAAATTATAGATTAGTTGTAAGAAACCTTGGTAACATACCAATGACAGGGGTAAAGGTAGTAGATATATTACCATTTATTGGTGATAAAGCTGTTATTGGAACACAAGATAGATTAACGCAATGGAGACCAAATTTGGCGTCAACTGTTACAATTACGCCAAGTACTCCAGGTATACAAGTGTATTACAGTACATCTCAAAATCCATGTCGTCCAGAAGTATATAATAGTGTAGGATGTGTAAATGATTGGAATTTGACACCACCATCAGATTTGACAACTGTACAGTCTTTAAAATTTGATTTTGGAACTCAAGTTTTATCAGGTGGCGATAGTATTCAGTTAGCTTGGCAAATGAGAGCACCAATTGATGCACCGACTGCTGGCGAAATTGCTTGGAATAGTTTTGCTTACGTTGCTACTCGTACAGATAATAATGTAACTCTAGCTCCAAGTGAGCCAGTAAAAGTGGGTATTGCCGTTCAGGCACCACCACCAGCATTAGCTAGTTTAGGCAATTATGTATGGATAGATGCCAATAATAATGGCATTCAAGATGAGCCAGCTAGTAGTGGAGTAAACGGTTTGAAAGTATATTTATTAAATTCATCAGGAGTAAGAATTGATAGTACAATTACTTCAAACTTTAGTGGAAATCCAGGTTATTATTTATTCCCTAATTTGAATGCAGGCACCTATGCAGTTGAGTTTACTAAACCAAGTGGCTATGTATATACTACAGAAAATGCTTCTGGAAGTACAGCAGCCAACAATAGTGATGCCAATATTACTACTGGTAAAACTGCAAATGTAACTTTAGCTGCTGGCGATAATAATTTAACAATAGATGCTGGTTTGTATCAACCACCAGCTTGTACAACACCAACAGTTACAAGTGCCACAACAGTTTGTGCTACCAATTGTATGGATTTAACAGGTACTGCACCAACAACAGGTACTTGGACAGCAAGTGGTTCAAACCCAGCAGGAGCAACTTTAGGAACAACAACAGCAGGTGTTGCTAATGTATGTTTCAATGCTAATGCAAGTGGAACCTACACATTTACATACACAGTTTCAGGGGGATGTTCTGCTAATACAGTAGTAACAGTAAACCCACAAGCAACAGTAGGTAATTATGTTTGGGTAGATGC
>JBMLRA010000089.1:0-1635 GCA_049241265.1 Chitinophagaceae bacterium | reverse complement strand
AAAGATTTAATTTTAGTTTATTTTTCTTTGATATGCAAAATGTTTTAAGCGAAGCTAGAACAAATGTTTTAGAAGTTAAAAGTGACTTAGTAAGTATTGCAACCGACTTATTAGCTATGTTGCAAAGGGATATTGATGTTACAGAAAACCAAGATTGGATAGTAAGCCCAAGCACTACTTTGAATATGGATGAATACCAAATAAGTGATTTGTGTGTTGGTGTGGAGTTGCCTATTCAAGTAGGGTTAAGATATGCAGCCGATAGATGCCAAGTACCGAGTGACGAAGTACCTGAAATATTAAATGATATGAAAATAATAAGTGTATATAAACATACTGTTACAAGTGATACTGAAACGCTTACTTTGCCATTCTTGAAAAAAGAGATATTATTGTTGTATTTAGGAAATAACCCATTAAAACAAGTTCAATCAAACCCTAGTGTTGTAGATAATGTAGTTGAATTTACTTATAATTATTCAACTGGAGTATTTGTTTTTGGAACAACTATTTTTGCAGGAACATTTATTCAAATTTTAAACCGACCAATATAATGAGATTACTATTAATTATTATGCTATTGCCTATGTTTAGTATAGGGCAATTTGACACCACAAAATTTTATAGAAGCCCTAATGTAGGCGAAATATTTAGAAGGGCTAAAATAAACGCTTTAATGCTTCCAAGTGATACAAATACAAATAAGGTAGGTATTGCACAATTAGGCGGTGTACTGTATGCTTTTGGTAGTGGTAAATGGAATGCAATAGTGCAATTTGATACAACTACACTAAGCAATAGAATTAATACCAAATTAAATATTAGCGATACAAGTGCAATGTTAAATGTTTATAAACATTGGCTTGTAAATTATTTAAGAAGTTCAGATACTTCAAGTTTATTAGCAAGTAAGGCATTTACAAATGCTACTTATGCTTTGCGAAATAGATCCATAGTTGCAAGTTATGGTTTAGCAGGTGGTGGGGATTTAAGTGCTGATAGAAGTTTTATTGTAGATACTTCCGTGATTGCTGCAAAGACGTGGGTAAATGCAAATGATATAAGGGCATCGGTGCAACCAGCGTTTAGTTTTTTCCATCGAGGTACAGGGGCTGGATTTCCAAGTTTTAGGCAAAGATTATTTTTTAATAAAGATAGTATTCCAATTACAACTGTCAGAAGATGGGGTTTTGTTTTAGACAGCACAACAGGCGAGATGCAACGCCAACAGTTATTAAATTACTCTAGTGGTGTTGTTGGGCGTGTGCCTTTTTTTACAGATGTTACCACTCTTGGTAACGATACTGCATTTAGATGGGACAACACAAATAAAAGATTGGGTATAAATATTACACCAATAGATAAGGTTCATATTGGAGGCAATAAATTCAATTCAATACTTTCTCCAGAGTTTACAGGATTAGTGATTTCAGATTTAAGTTCAGCTGTAACTGGTGTTGGAGGTGGCATAGTATTTAGAGGGAACCATAGTGGAACGACATTTTCAACAACTGCTGGGGTAATACAAACTTATAAAGAAAATTCTACTGCTGGTGACATCTCTTTTGCTATGACCTTTCACACAAGATTGAATGGTACTAGTCAGTGGCCTGAAAGAGTAAGGATAACCAGTGA
>JBMLRA010000088.1:0-14905 GCA_049241265.1 Chitinophagaceae bacterium | reverse complement strand
TACAATAAACGATTTTAGAGTAGGTTCCACCAATAAATACTGAAAATCAATAGGCATTTCTAATGCAACTAAGCCAAATTCGGGGTGCATAATATGCTTACCTGATGCAAATAGTTTTTCTAATTCAATATTGGTTAATGTAGGATAAACAATGGCATTTTCTGGAATAAAAAAATGAGGATTAACTTGTTGGCATAATTGATTTTTACCAATAATATCTTTATTTATTTTTGTGGATGGAAATACAAAACAACCCCAAATACTGTTGGCAGTATCATTGGGGATTGGATAAACTTCGACACATTCCAAGTGTATTTTTAAATCCTGAATTTCTTTTATCCAAGCTTTTACTGAAGCATTTTTAATTAAAATGCCTCCATATTGAAAAATGTTTTTATGATATGGTTTAATGGTTAATTCCATAGTTTTGAATTGTTTTTATAAATGCTTGGATGTGTTTTTTAAAAAATTCTTGAGTTGAAATTTTATTATATCTATACTTATTTGAGGTCCATAAACTTGATTCTTTAACCTTAATTTTTGCACCAGATTTTTCTAACTCACTTTTTAAAAAGAAAGCTGAATGGCTAACATAGGACTGTTTTAAAACGCTCGGACAATTATCAACTAAATTCTTAGCAACATTTAATGGGATTTGTAGTTCCGAATGTATTGCCCTTGTTACATTTAATTTATTTATTCCTGCATCATCTAAAATAATGTCAAACCTTTGTTCTTTATAAAAATACTCATTTCCAGCAAAATAATTTTCTGCAACAGCACCTAAAGATGCTTGTAATGCAGATGGTATATATATTGTAGGAATATCTAAGTTGCTACTTTTTAAAATAAATAGTCCACATTTGTTTATCTCAATACTGCTTCCATCGGCAAAAACAAATTCTGATTCACTAGATTTTCTTGCAGTAAAACTACTTGTTAAAAAATTTGATTGTTCTAATTTTATATGATCGCCATTATTTATTAACAACTCTTGCTGATTGAAAACCAAATTGTTTGCTTGGTTTATAAATATGCTATTAACATGTTTTAAAATTGGATAACGCTCTTTAAACTTAAATTGATTTTTTTGATGTTCTTTTTGTCTTTCACTGTAAATATCTAATAAATCTATTTGCCCTTTTTTTATACCAAATTCAGCAAAATTAAATGACCAATTTGCATGACGGTCTAAGTAATGAAACTCATTTTTATAAAAAATAAACTCAGAATGTTCAGATGACTTCCATTCCAAAAAGGGGAAACGACTAATTTCTTTGGTATTAATATTCAGCAAAATAATTTCCTTTTTCTGGATATGAAACATTAATAAGATATACTCTCCATTATCCATTAACCCCATTTCAAATTGCCCCCCTACATAAGGTAAATCCTCATAAATTAATTCCCATCCTTTTTCGTTTGCCTTACAACTTTTTTCAAAAAACCTGAATAATTTTTTATCGCCTGATATTTGAAAAATTTCACCATCGCTTGTTGATAGTATTTTTTTAACATTTGTTTGAGACCTAAATAAAATGGGCAGGGCAGTGTCATCTGATTTCCTTTTATGCTGTAAGGCTTCTTTTTTTGGATTTGCCCAAAGCTCCTTTAAAGGCAATAAAATATGTTGAATGTGTTTTTTGCTGCTTTGCTGTTTTTTATAAATATTTATATGTCCTTCGGCAGTTGTATACACCCAATAGTTAACCAATGAGTGAAAATCGGCAATTGTTTTTAACATAGCCGATTGCTTTATCGTTGAATTTTCTGTAATTATAAAAACCTCTCTGTTTTTACTTTGGGGATATTCTTTAAAAAACAGGTTTAGTCCGTTTGCTGCATTTAAGCTGCCTTCTAAAATTTGTAGAGCATCAATTATAGTATCAATTGATTGGATAGAGATTGGGTGAAAAGTTTCACCAACGGCAAATGCTAAACATTCAATATTTGTTTTAGGATGCTTGGCAATTGCCAGCATAATAGCATAGGCAATAGTTTTTGGTGTACCCCAATTTTTTAGCGAAACATCTATTAAAATATTTCTTTGTATATGATTATTTGTTGGAGGAATTTCTCTGCGAATATAAAGAGCTTCGTTATTGGCTAACCTTGATAAAAAGACAATATCGTCGTTTGCAAATTCTGAAATGAGTAATTTATCAAAATCTCCGTTATTGGTTAAATCTGAAACACCACCAATTGGTTGTTGACTTTGCAATTCACTGTGAAAAGGTATATTTAAACCACTCCAAATTCGTTTTATCAATGCACCAATGTGAAATGTTTTAGCATTATCTAACATCTCGTCAATAAAACTTTTGGGTTTGCTATCATCTTCTGTTTTGTTTTCAATTTCTAGTATTTCATCTGGAATTTCGGGCAAGCCTGCTATTTTTTCTATAATATCATTAGGCTTTTTAAACCATTTATTTAAAACACAAAGTGGCTTAAAATCTCGTTTGTAAACAAGTTCTTCAAATTTCTTATTGCTGCTAATAATTCCTTCTCCAAACTTATTACTGATGTATACATCTAATATTGCTTTAGAGTCTTTTATTGATGCAGCATAATGGCATCGCTCAAAAATTACTTGAAAGAGTTGAATGCGTTTGTTGCCAGTTTTATACTCTTTGGAAATGGATGACAGCATTTTTAAAAAAGGAATAGCATCAATTAAATAGGAATTATTTGTACTATCCAAATGTTGATTTAAGATACTATAAACAGCATCAAGCGATTTTTCTCCATTAGGGTTTGTTGCAATTGTTGCCAACAATAATGTTCCAAAAGGAGGTAATCCCTGAGGTGCAATTTTTTGCAAAACGTCAATCATCCATGCCCTGTAGGCAATTGTGTTTTCATTAGGAATACCCAATACTTCTACATGCTCCTCCCATTGCCAGAAGTAGTTTTCGTAAGATTGAAAGTATTCGTAAAAGGTCATTGATTAAAATTGTGGTACAGAAAGGTTTTGAAAAGTTAGCTTAAATGAACTGATAGATAATTGTTTTAATGAGGTTTTTGCTACAGGAAAATAAGAACCCTCTGTGTTCCAAATAATCCAATCTTGCTTATTTGGGTTTAGTTTTTTGTTTAAAAAATCCGATAAAATAAACATATCAAAATCAAAACCTGCTGGCAATAAAAAATCGCTTCTTTGCCAATAAGCATTTCCCTTAATGGGTAGAAAAGGAATTCCTAACAGAAGTGCTTTATCATTGTTTAAAATACACCATTTAATTTTTTTCAATCTTACGTTTGGTGCAGTGTAGATATAGTTTTTTAAATCTTTTAACAATACTATCAATGCAACAGAATTTTCCTCAACTATTGATGGAATAATATTGATTTCAACTTGCTCGTTTATACCAAAATAATTGTGATTAAAAGATGGTAATTGGATAGGTAAAGCTCTTTCAATAGGTGTCCATAGTAATGAAGGAATGTTTTTATTGGGAAGTAAACTATTTAGCAAATACAGCTTTCCATCTTTAGCGTAATAAACTGTTTTGTATGGAATACTTTTTACTTCTATAGAATGTATTTGAGCATAAGAAAAATCTTTAACCCAAATAGTACCTACATCAAAAGCAATTTTTAAATTGTTCCATTGCCTTATGTTTGCTAAGTCGGTTTTGTTATTTATATCAATAACTAAAAAATAAATTATATCGTTTGCAACATTGTTTGCCATAAAGTTTCTATTGCTGTTTGTATATGTTGCTTATGTTCGGTATTTTTAATCCAATTGCAACGATTTTGAACGTATCTTAATTTATCTTTTATTACATTTTGTTCTTCAAAACTCAATCCTTGAGACTGCCATTTTTCACTTAATAAATTCACTTCTTTTATTAATTCTTCTGCATTAGGTGTTTTATTAAAAAGAGCTTGAGGGTGCGATTGTGGGGCATTTTCTTTTTCAATAATATTGTCAATTATCCCAGCTAATATTTCAATTTGCTCCTCAGTATCCCATATATATTTTAGCACCCACAAATCTGTTAAAATGGCTTCAGTTCTTCCACATATTAAAGCACTTGCAGCTAATAAATTCTGGATTTTAACGGCACGCCTGTCAGACACTTTTATGCCAGTATTTCTAAGGTTGTGAACTAAATCAACAAATTGTTTACGGATAGGTGATAAGTCAACCTTTCTACTAGCAATTTGTAATTCTATTATTTCCTCTGGCCTAATTGTGGGCTTTTCTTGTGCAGTGTAATTTTCTAATTTCCAACCAGCTAGTAAAACTTGTTCAAGCAAATCAGTATCAACATAATCGCATCTTACTCTAATTAAAAATCTGTCTAATAAAGCATTTAATGCTTCGTCTTCTGGCAGCACATTACTTGCACCAACAAACATCAATGCAGGCAGTTTTTTTGTTTCCTTTCCACGTCTAAAAATTTTCTCATTAAGTGCCATTAATAAACTATTCAAAATGGCACTATTGGCATTAAATATTTCATCTAAAAAAATCATAGATGCCTCTGGCATCATACCTTCTGTATTTGTAATTAATTCTCCATCTTTCAATTTTCTAATATCAAAAGGCCCAAAAATTTCGTTTGGTTCTGTAAATCTGGTGAGGAGATATTCGAAATTTTTTCCATCCTCAATACAGGTTGAAAGCAAACGAATGATTGCACTTTTTGCGGTTCCTGGTGGACCTAGTAAAAAAGCATTTTCACGAGCAATTAAACTGATTCCTAGAAGGTCAATAATTTCATCTTTTCCAATAAAAGATTGCTTTATAAAATGTAAAACTTTATTTAATTTTTCAGTACTATTCATTGCTATTCGTTTTTATTTTAAAATCATTCCAAAATTCTTGTTCAAAAATTCCTAAACTTGCTTTTATTAATTCAATACAAGCTGAATGGTTGGCAAGTTGTAAATTTTTAAATTCAATAATACGATTAATATATAATTGATGTACACATTGATTTGCTACTACACTGCTAAAATCTAATTGTTCTACTGGTAATTTATAATTTATAGCAGCATAGTGCCATTTAAGTAGATGTTTTTCTAATATTAAAATTAAGTCATCATCCGTATCTATCATTTTTAACTGCGTTAGTATATAAGGCAAAAAACGAAAGCATAAATCTACTGATAGTATTGAAGTAGCATCAATTTCTCCACTATATTCTGGCAAAAGTTGAGGCAAATCAACAGCTTTATTTTCTCTGTATAGGATTAGTTGTGCAGCGATATACATTATTTTAGCTGCCCATAAAGCTGCCTCCTTGTTAAAATTTGGTGGTGTGTATGGATATTCTATTGATTCATTGATATACTCATGATGTAAAAAATCTATAACATCGTCAGAGTCTGTTTTATTAACTGTTAAAATGTTAGCATATAGCAAAATTTCTTCATTTTGCCGTAACATTCTAATCATTAATAAAAAATAATTATCCATAAATATTATTGCAACAAATATGAAAAACTATTACATACAATACTAATTTTTTTTATCTTTAGATTATTACTTAGAGCTTGTTTAAAAATTATTAAATAGTTTATTTATGTTTCTTTTTGACTGCAACTTCGTTAAATTTTTGCCATAGGCAACCCAGCTATGTCTGCAAAATTTGCCTAGTTTCGCCTAAAAATAAACTATAGAGTAATTCCATAAATAATATTTAAACCGGCTCTTAGCATAATTTTAATAAATTATGAATCTTACTAAAATTTATGCAAGAGAATACATTTAATTTTGCTTAAATATTATGCAAAATCAAAAATTGTTAATTAAAGTAGCTGTTGATGCAATTGTTTTTGGCTACTCTAAAAAAGATGGTGTGTCTTTATTGTTAATAGAACGCAAATACGAACCATATAAAAAAAAATGGGCTATACCTGGTGGTTTTGTTTTGGAAACTGAAAGTCTTGAAGAGGCCGTTAAAAGAGAATTACAAGAAGAAACTGGTATAATTGTAAATTATTTGGAGCAGCTTTATACATTTGGTGAGCCTAAAAGAGATCCTAGACAAAGGGTGATTTCAATAGCATATTTTGGCTTGGTAAAAACATCACAATATCATGAATTAAAAGCTAGTACAGATGCTGCAAACGCAAAGTGGTTTAGCATAAAAAAATTACCAGAATTAGCATTTGATCACAAACATATTTTAGCCATTGCCATAGAAAGGTTGAAAAGTAAAATTCGTTATCAACCAATTGGTTTTGAATTATTGGACAAAAAATTTCCATTCTCTGATCTAGAAAAATTGTATATAGCACTATTAGATAGGGAGATAAACAGAAGAAACTTTAGCAAAAAAATATTATCATTTGATTTTTTAGAAGAAACGGGGGAACTTTCTAAAGCAGATGGTAAAGGTAGACCAAGTAAGATGTTTCAATTTAATCAAAATAGATACAATCAATTATTACAAGAAGGCTTTCATTTTGTAATATAAGTTTAGCTTATGAAATTGTTACTTTAAATACATAATTTAATAGCAATCCCAATTGAATAATACATTAGAAAAATCTTTGTGTACCAAATCATCTTTGTGTATAAAAAAGTTGGCAATCCCGCTATCACCCCACATTATTTCTTCATCTGTATCCATTTGAAATAAAAGCACATAATCTTTAAAGTTTTCATCATAAAGGCGTGGGTCTTCTTGGGAAAAATAAGCATAGCCACCAATTTTGTGTCCATTGGATTGACAGTTATCATATACGGAGTCCAATAACTCATTTTCTATATCTGGGAGTTTTGAATTGATTATTTTCTGAATACTATTTTCATTTGTTTCATATTGAGCATCGCCAATACCAATATACTCTTCCTTAGAAAAAAAGTTTAAACTATGTGGACTGCTTATTGGCAAGTAGTCTGCATTCATAGTTTTTTCCAGAAAACTAAAATCGGTTTTATGCTCCTCTACTTCTTCATTTTCAAAATACAATACTCTAAAATTTATTTGTTCTTTAGGGTTTTCAAAATTAATTCCGTAAGACTCATCAAAAGCAGAAATATAAAATTGTAAATAACCTGTACTTGGATAATTGGGCAATGCTGGCAAATCGTTAAAATTTATTTGTGCCAAAGGATACATATACTCATTTTGAGCATCTAATGGATATTCAACATGCAAAGGCATCATAGGATAATGCCCAAATTTGCTCTCCTGTAAAGTTAATTCCTTAACTGGTGTAGCTTCAATCGAAATAAAACTTCTACTTGTTGCTTCAATTTCTTGTTTATATGGACTAAATGCATTTGGTAGTTTTAAACCTGGTAGTATTTCTACTATTTGTAACCATTCAAGATTCACATTAGTTTTCTTAGTTTCTTCTTTTTTACCAAAAATAAAATCAAAAAATCCCATAACAATATTTTGCATTCAAAATAAACGATATTTTCGATAATGTAATAATTTGCTTAATAATTAAGCAAAAATTTGTGTTGTAATTTTAAGCTCCTATATTTGCTTAATAATTAAGCAAAATACTATGATGAAAAAAATAAACATAAATACTAAAGAAAATATACAGGTTACAATTTTCCCTGATGGACAGCCACATATTAATATTGAAAATGTTACTGATGGTGATGAGGTAAAAGTTATTTGCTCATTAACTAATACAAGCATTTTATTACAACTGTTGCAATGTGCTAATGCCATAGATAATGTTTTTGCTAAAAAGAAAATTTTGGTAATACCCTATTTAATGGCTGCTAGATATGATAGATTGATGCTACCTGGTGATAGTATTGACATAAAAGTTGTTGCAGACTTAATAAATAGTATGCATTTTGAAAAAGTATATTTATTTGATGTACACTCAGAGGTTGCAACATTGCTCATTAAGAATACTATTAATATTTCTAACAAGCAGTTAGTTGAATTTTATAAAAAAGAAAACGCCGTTTTAATTTGTCCGGATGCTGGTGCTGCAAAAAAAGTAGACAAGTATTTTGGGTGGAATAAAGGAATTACTGATATTATTTATTGTAACAAAAACCGTGATTTAACCAATGGTAAACTAACTTTAAACGTATTAGAACCAGAGAAATGTGCTCATAGAAATTGTGTTATTATTGATGATATATGTGATGGTGGAGGCACATTTTTAGCAATAGCAGAACAAATAAAACCAGCACATCTTACATTGATAGTTACTCACGGTATTTTCTCAAAAGGCTTTGAAAATTTAGAAAAATATTTCAATGAAATAATTGTATCAAATAGTTATTATACCACATACAACTCAGCTATTGTGACACAGGTAGATGCTCAATTATAACATTTAAAATAAAAAATAATGAAAATGAATCCTTTTTTGTTAACAGACTATTATAAAGTTGGACATGTATTTCAGTATCCAAAAAATACTACGCTTGTTTACAGCAATTTAACCCCTCGTAAAAGCAGGTTTGAGAACATGGATAAAATGGTGTTCTTTGGACTTCAATATTTTATTAAAGAGTATCTTATTGACTACTTTAATACTAATTTTTTTAATACGCCAAAAGAAATAGTATTAGCAGATTACAAACGCAGAATTAAAACATCGTTAGGTACTGATTTGCCAACATATCATCATATAGAAAAATTACATGATTTAGGGTATTTGCCTATTGAGATTAAAGCATTACCAGAAGGTAGTAATGTTCCAATGCGTGTTCCTTGCTTAACTATTGTAAATACGTTGCCAGCGTTTTATTGGCTTACCAATTTTTTAGAAACATTGCTTTCTGCCATTATTTGGCAACCTTGTACTAGTGCTACATTAGCTTATGAGTATCGAAAGTTGTTAAATAAATATGCAGCCAAAACTGGCTTGCCTGCCGAGTTTGTGCAATGGCAAGGACACGATTTTAGCTTTAGAGGAATGAGTTCTTTAGAAAGTGCTGTTTTGAGTGGTATGGGGCATTTGCTTTCATTTACAGGCACAGATACCATACCTGCAATTGATGCTCTTGAACAGTATTACCATGCAAATGCAGATACAGAATTGATTGGTGGAAGTGTTGCTGCAACAGAGCATAGTGTAATGTGCAGTGGAAGTAAAGATGGTGAATTGGCTACTTTTAAAAGATTAATCACTGAAGTTTATCCAAAAGGAATTGTGAGTATTGTAAGTGATACTTGGGATTTATGGAAAGTATGTACAGACTATTTAACGGCATTAAAAGATGATGTACTAAAACGTGATGGAAAAGTGGTAATACGTCCTGATAGTGGAGATCCTGTTTTAATTATTTGTGGTAATCCAGATGGTGAAACAATAGAAGAGAGAAAAGGCGTTGTAGAGTTGTTATGGGATATTTTTGAAGGAACAATAACTGATAAAGGATATAAACTATTAGACAGTCATATAGGTGCCATTTATGGTGATAGTATTAATCTGCAAAGAGCAAATGATATATGCGAAAGATTAATGCAGAAGGGTTTTGCTAGTCAAGTAGTATTTGGAATTGGCAGCTACACATATCAATATAATACACGGGACACATTTGGCATAGCCATGAAAGCAACTTATGTAGAAATTGATGGAGAGGGAAGAGAAATTTTTAAAAATCCAATAACTGATGATGGAACAAAAAAATCTGCTACTGGTTTATTACAAGTAAAAGAAATAGATGGAGAATATGTATTGAATGATAAAGTAAGCTGGGATGCAGAAAAAGATAGTGCACTAAAAACAGTGTTTATAAATGGAAAAATTGTAAAAGAATATTCTTTACAAGAAATTAGAGAAAGATTAGAAAATGCAAATTGAAATTATTAAGGCCGACATTACAAAACTTAAGCTTGATGCAATAGTAAATGCAGCTAATAGCTCATTAATGGGCGGTGGTGGGGTTGATGGTGCAATACATAGAGCTGCTGGAAAAGAACTAAAACAGTATTGCTCAAAAATAGGTGGATGCAAAACAGGAGAGGCTAAAATAACACCAGCCTTTAATCTTCCTTGTAAATATATCATTCATACCGTTGGGCCAGTTTGGAATAATGGTACAAACAATGAAAAGTATTTACTAGAAAACTGCTATACCAATAGTTTGAAGTTAGCTTTTGAAAATGGAATAAAAACCATGGCATTTCCTTGTATTAGCACTGGTGCATATCGTTTCCCTTTCGATAAAGCAGCAGTAATTGCATTAAATACTATAATATCTTTTTTAAACCAAAATAATTGCTTCAACACAATCAATCTTGTTGTTTTTAATGAATCAGATTTTGAACAATATTTGAGAGTACAGAAAAAATACTTTCACTAGTTATAAATATGAAACTTACTACATTATATCGTCCTGTAGGGCAAACTGAATTAGACCTGATTGCAGCAAGTGGATTTAAAAAATTTCCACCACGCTTAGAGTGGCAACCTATTTTTTATCCAGTATTAAACCAAGCTTATGCCGAGCAAATTGCATTTGAATGGAATACGCAAGATGAGTTTTCTGGTTATGTTGGTTATGTTACTGCTTTTGATTTATACGATAGTTTCTTGCAACAATATCCTATTCAAAATGCAGGAGGAGAAATTCACAATGAGTTATGGGTTCCTGCTGAAGAACTTGACACATTTAACAATAACATTATTGGGGACATAAGAATTGTGAAAACGTTTATAGGAGAGCAAAACAAAAAGAATGGAACAAAAAATTAAAGCAGTCTTATTGGGCTTAGCTGTAGGAGATGCATTGGGTGTTCCTGTAGAATTTTCATCTAGAGGCAAACTCAAACAAAATCCAGTTACTACTATGCAAGGTTTTGGAACATGGAATCAGCAACAAGGAACATGGAGTGATGATAGCAGTCTTGCTTTTTGTCTTGCACAAAGCTTAACCAAAGGATATGATTTGAATGATATTGCAAACACTTTTGTATTGTGGTTTCAAGAAGGTTTTTGGGGAGCACATTATGAAGTATTTGATGTTGGTGGAGCTACACGATTTGCAATTGGAAGATTATTAAAGGGAGAGTCTCCTTTATTATCAGGTGGTATGTTGGAAAATGATAATGGTAATGGTTCATTGATGCGTATATTGCCATTACTTTTTTACTTAAAAGATTTTGATATAGAAAAAAGGTATAAAATTATCAAAGAAGTTTCATCAATTACACACGCTCATTTTCGCTCTGTTTTTGCTTGTTTTATTTATTTAGAATATGCTTTACAAATTTTAAATGGGGCCAGTAAAACGGATGCTTATATTACAATGCAACATTTGGTAAAAGAATACAACATTAACAATCAATTTAGTCAAGAAGAACTGAATCTTTTTAATCGAATCTTAAAAAATAATATTCAGCTATTAAGTGAAGAAAGGATTAGTTCAGGGGGCTATGTTCTTGACACCCTCGAGGCATCAATTTGGTGTTTACTGAACACCAATAATTATGTTGATGCTGTTTTAAAAGCAGTTAATCTTGGAGGAGATACAGACACAACAGCCTGTGTTACTGGTGGCTTGGCGGGATTATTATATGGTATTAAAAGTATTCCTAATATTTGGATAAATCAATTGGCAAGAAAACAAGACATAGCAAATTTGTCACTACAATTATACAAGAATTTAATAAAATGAAATACTCAATCCACTGGCTACAATCGCAAATTGAAAATGAAGTGTCTATAGACTATCTTTTCTTTTGGGGACACACTCAAAACAAACTTAATGAAGTTGGAAAGTTTTGTTTTAGTCAATGGCACGAATCTGCCTTTGTGGTTAATGGAATAAAATATTTAACAGCAGAACACTGGATGATGGCACAAAAAGCATTGTTATTTAATGATGACGAAAAATACCAAAAAATAATTGATACCCCAAAAGCAGCTATTGCCAAAAACTTGGGTAGGGAAGTAAAAAATTTTGATGCAGTGTTATGGAATGAACGAGCTTATAAAATTGTTATTGAAGGAAATTTTTATAAGTTTAGGCAAAATCAAAAACTGCAACAGTTTTTATTAAGTACAGGAAAACAAGTATTGGTTGAAGCAAGCCCTGTTGATTGCATTTGGGGTATAGGGTTGGCACAAAACGATATACAAGCCTCAAGCCCCTTTGAATGGAAAGGAACTAATTTATTAGGGTTTGCCTTAATGGAAGTTAGAGATTTATTAAATGAATAAAATGGACAAGGAATTAAAACATATCAGCAAATTAATGAGCCTTGTACTAAGACACAAACCTGAAGATATTGATTTGCATTTAGATGAAAATGGGTGGGCAGATGTGGAGGAACTGATAAATAAAATAAACGCAAAAAATTATCAGCTAACTTCTGATTTATTAGATTTCATTGTTGATCATAATGATAAAAAGCGATTTTCATTAAATATCAATAAAACTAAAATAAGAGCTAACCAAGGACATAGTTTACCTGTTGAATTAAACTTAGCTGAAGTTACACCACCCAACATTTTATATCATGGTACTGCAAAAAAATATTTAGACAGTATTCTTGCTAAAGGTTTACAAAAACAAAAAAGACAACACGTTCATCTTAGTACTAATATTGAAACAGCCTTAAGTGTTGGTAGCAGGCATGGTAAACCTATTATTCTTATTATTGATACAATTAGCATGTTAAAAGATGGATTTAGTTTTTATTTATCAGAAAACAATGTATGGCTCACACACAATGTGCCTTCTCAATATATAAAACAATGGAAAGAAAATTAGTTATAGGCGATATTCACGGTGGGTTAAAAGCATTAAAACAAGTTTTAGAAAAAGCTGAAATCACTACTAATGATACATTAATTTTCTTGGGAGACTACGTTGATGGTTGGAGCGATAGTGCTGCATTAATAAGTTTTTTAATTGACCTAAATACAAAACAAAACTGCATTTTTATTAAAGGTAATCACGATGTTTGGTGTGAACAATGGTTAAAAACAAATGAAGCAAATTCAAAGTGGTTGTTTCACGGAGGGCAATCAACTTTTGATGCTTATAGTTTGCTAAATGAAACTCAAAAAAAAGAGCACCTAAATTTTTTTGAGCAAATGAAATTTTATGAAATAGATAATTTTAACAGACTCTTTATTCACGCTGGCTTCACATCTATGCACGGACCACAACAAGAGTTTTATGCATCAAACTATAATTGGGATAGAACCCTGTGGGAAATGGCATTAACAATGGATAGCCGTATTAAAAAAGATTCTGTTTTATACCCTAAAAGATTAAAGCTGTTTAATGAAATTTATATTGGGCATACCCCTACAGTTTATTATAACGTTGATGTACCCATGCAAGGTTGTAACGTTTGGAATGTAGATACTGGTGCTGCCTTTACTGGCAAGTTGACAATAATGGATATTGATACCAAACAGTTTTGGCAAAGTAATATTGTCCAAGATTTATATCCAACCGAGGCAGGAAGAAATAACCCTGTTTTCCGCATTTTTTAAAATCAAGCTCTGAGAAGCTTAAATTTATTGAATGTGTTTTTTGAAATGGGTGTCCCATTTGTATTTTTGGGCATGTTTTTGTGTAAAAAATCAAATAAATCTGGAAGTGTATCTGTACAAATTATATCCAAGCATAGAGGCAAGTATAAAGTAGAGCAAACAATTGGCTCAAGTAGTAATAAGCAGGAATTACAAAAACTTTGGTTGTTAGGTAAACAAGAAATTGAACGATTGGGGAGTCAATCACAATTATTTATTTCACAAAGCGATACACAAGTAGAACACGTTTTTTATGCTTTAAAAATTCTAGTATCAAAACAGTTGGCTCTGAAATAATTTTAGGCGAGATATATGACCATATCGGTTTTAATGCCATTCAAGAAGATTTATTTAGGCATTTAGTAATTGCCCGTTTAACTTTTCAATTAAGTAAATTAAAGACGATTGAATATTTATATCTTTATGAAGGTGTTCATCTTTATATTACAGCATTGCATCTTTTTTGGATAAGTTAAATAATGAATTAAAAGAGCAGGCAAAAACAATCTTATTTGCACAAACACAAAAAGCTTTAAGCAGTAATATCCTCGTTGTTTTTTTATCATATGACAACACTATTTTTGAAACCATTTATGTAGTGATTTTAACAAAGAAGGTTTTAGCAAGGATGGTAAACATCAAAATCCACGGATTTATTTAGGCTTATTAGTTGGCTTAAGTGGTTACGCCATTGGGTACGATATTTTTGAAGGATGCATTTACGAAGGACATACACTTGTTCCATTTTTAGAAAAAATAGCACTTAGGTTTAATCTTAACAAACCAATTGTAGTAGCAGATGCTGGGCTACTGTCTAATGAAAATATAAAAACATTAGAAGAGAAGCAGTATCAATATATTATTGGTGCCAGATTGAAAAACGAGTCTCAAAAAGTGAAACAAAAAATACTGTCAAAACCATTGAGTAATGGAGACGTAATAATAATCCCCGAGGCGAATGAAACAAGACTCATTGTTGCCTATGCAAACAACAGAGCAATTAAAGATGAGTATAACAGAAAGCGAGGCTTGCAGCGTTTAGAAAAACAAATAAAAGCAGCCAAGCTTACAAAATCAAACATCAATAACAAAGGCTCAACAAGTATTTAAAAATGGAAGGAAACATTACCATTGAAATTGATTACGAAAAATTTAATAGCGATAATTGTTAGGATGGCTTAAAAGGATATACAATCAGGTAGTCATAACCCACCCACCTTCGCCACAAGAAAAACGGCTTATGCCAAAAGAGTTTGGCATTTGTGTTGCTGCCAATTTTTAACCCAGATTACGCATTAGGTTAAAATTTGTTATTTTTCCATCAAAATTTCTAATGCGTAATTTGGGTTAATATATTTATTGCTTGCATATATCAAAGCTATATTGCTTTTTATATGCTAAAAAATTTCACTGTTATAATTTTCCGAAACTTCCGTTTTATTCCAATTAAGTCCTATTTGAA
>JBMLRA010000087.1:0-1595 GCA_049241265.1 Chitinophagaceae bacterium | reverse complement strand
GGGCTTTGAATTATGGATTTACTGGTCCAAATTTAAGAGCAGCAGGTGTTGATTACGATGTTCGTGTTCACACGCCATATAGCAGTTATCAAGATTTTGATTTTACTGTTCCAGTTGGTACAACAGGTGACAACTACGATAGATGGTTGGTGCGTGGTGAAGAGGTTTGGCAGTCACTTTCTATTATTGAACAAGCATATAAAAAAGTGCAAGCATTTAAAGGTGCAGAAGCTGATGTTTATCACGCAGATTGCCCAGCGTATTATTTGCCAGAGAAAAAAGATGTGTATAGCAAAATGGAAGCATTGATCTATCACTTCAAAATTGTGATGGGCGAAACTGAAATTCCTGCTGGTGAATTGTATAATGCAGTTGAAGGTGCTAATGGGGAATTAGGTTTTTATTTGATAAGCGATGGTGGCAGAACTCCTTATCGCTTGCACTTTAGAAGACCTTGTTTCATTTATTATCAGGCTTATGGAGAATTAACAAAAGGTGCAATGCTAAGTGATGCTATTATGACAATGAGTAGTTTGAACTTGATTGCAGGAGAATTGGATGCATAGAATAATTATTAATTATTAATGTTTAATTATTGATAAAATAACAACATTAACGTTATAAAAATGAAATTTAACGAACAACAATTACAAGAGTTTAACAGGCTGGTAGCTCGTTATCCAGAGGGTAAACAAAAAAGTGCCCTATTACCTGTTTTGCATTTGGCTCAAGAAAGTTTTGGTGGATGGTTGAGTAGCGATACTATGGACTATGTTGCAGAACTATTAAGCATAACTCCAATAGAAGTTTATGAAGTGGCTACATTTTACAGTATGTACAACTTAAAACCTGTTGGAAAGTATATGTTCGAAGTTTGTCAAACAGGTCCTTGTATGGTCAGTGGAAGTGATGATATTATTGATTACATCAAACAAAAACTAAATATTGGTGTTGGAGAAACCACACAAGATGGAATGTTCACATTGAAAACTGTTGAATGCTTAGGTGCTTGTGGTTATGCCCCGATGATGCAAATGGGCAAGTATTATAAAGAACATTTAACAAAAGAAAGAGTTGATGCTATTATTGATGAATGTAGAAAAAATGCTACTGTAAACAATTAAATGAAACTGATAATAACCATATTGTTTGCCTTTTCTTTAACAGCTGTTTTGGCTCAATACAAGCCAATCAAGCAAGTTTCAGATAAAGCATTACAACTTCATAAAGCAATTTTTATTGATAAAGATAGTTTGGTTTTGGAGAATTTGTTAAGTTACGAAGTCAACTATGGTCATAGTGGAGGTAAGGTTGAAAATAGAAAAGAAGTAATCGATAATGTTTCTCACAATAAATCAACTTACACCGATATAAAAACTGAAATCAATCAGGTTGTTGTTAATGATAATACAGCTGTAGTAAGATGCGTATTAACTGGAATTGAAACAAAGGAAGATGGCAAAGTAATTCCACTAAAATTGAGCATTTTACAAACTTGGACAAAAGTTAAAAAATATTGGAAATTGATGGGTAGACAAGCTGTAAAAGTCAGTTAGTAAAATGAAGAAATTATTTTCAATATTACTTTTCATCCT
>JBMLRA010000086.1:0-5959 GCA_049241265.1 Chitinophagaceae bacterium | reverse complement strand
AATTGCAGCTGCATTGGGGCTTGGAGTAATCACTTCTGGTACCTTTGTGGATATTTGAGCAATGAGTAAGTTTGAACAAAATAAAAAAATAAGGGAATAAAGGAGTTTCTTCATATTTAAAGTTTTTTAAAATTTTTACCTCTCCCATCCAATCCTAAAGGTTAGTTCTGGTTGGAAGGGTATGGTTTGTTTGTGTAAAAAATTATATAATAATTGTGTTTTAATGGTCTTTTTGCCAAGCTTGTTTTTTTTGCTTAAGCCTAGCAAGCCTGCTTGTTGCCATGCACTCCAGGGTATATCTTTAAGGTTTAGTGGTGCAAGTCGTTCGTTTACAGTGGGCAAGTAATTCATTTCAAAACCACCTGTAAGCCATAAACCATCCCCACCTATAAGTGGTACTTTTTTAAGAAAAGGAAATTTAATGTCCACAAAACTTCTTATCCCTATACCTTCATTAGTAAATTGTATATTGTTCCACCCATTGCCTAATCCTATTTTATAAGCTGCTCCTATACCTGCTGTGGCATTGTCGTTTAATTTATATCCAAGGGTAAGGGCAAGGTCGGTTATGGTGGGTAATAAACTATTGTTGCGTTGGCTTTGTGTATTAAAACCAAATTGTAAGCGTTGCAAAAAGGTTTTGGTTTTTTGGGTATTGGGGCCTCCCCTAACCCCTCCTGGCAAGGAGGGGGATACGCCGTCGTCGTTCCATTGAACATCGTTGCTATTGGTTATAGCTCCTGTACCATAGCTTTTTATTTTGGCTTTGGCTTGGTTTAGCTGTTGTTGTGCCTCTCCTAATGGACCTGGTAAACCTCCCCCACCTCCTCCTGCATTTTCTAGCATACTATTAAGGCTTGTACCATAGCGTTGGGCAAACAATTGTTGTAAGCCTGCGGTGGTTTGTAAGCCTGCTAAACTTTGTGGTGTGCCATAGTTGGCTGGTACAGCAAATAATTGAGCAAGGTGACTATTTTTTGCAAAAAAATCTTTAAACAAAGGTAGTTCTCTTACATAGCTCATGGCTTTTTGCATTAGCTTATCGGGGTTGCTCCATAGTTCTTTATACTCGCTAATTTGTTGTTGATAGTAGTATAGGGTTTGGTTATATTGTTGTAGTTGCTTTGCTAAGGGCGTTTCTTTTAATTGCTGTTGTAGCTCTTTTTTTCGTTGTTGTATTAACTGTTTTACTTTATTGGCATATTGCAATTGGCTTTTGGCTAGTTGCAATTGATTGCCAAGTGCTTTTGTAGCTTCATTATTGTTTAATTGTGAATTTAAAAACTGAGTAGCTGTGGCAAGGCTATCTAAGCCAGGCACATATTGTACTAGTTTGCTATTGGGCTGCTGTAGTTGTTGGGTGTAGTTGGCATAACGCTCGTTTACATTGCCAAACACTTGTGCTGCTTTTGCACTATCTGTTTTGGCTAGTTGCTTTTTTAGTTTTTCTTCTTGCTTTTGTAGCTTGGTTAGCCATTTCGCAGTTTGCTTATCAAATAAGCCTTGGGCTTTTTGGTATTGCTGCTGCATATTGCTTACTAGCTTATCGCTCCAAGGTTTTGCTTCTTGGGCTGCTAACCATGCCGTGGCAAGGCAATACAGTAGGGTGAGTAATATAGGTTTTGTACGGTTCATTTGCTTTGTTTGTAAATCCTTTATAGTTTGCATACATTTTAAAGAATACTAAAGTTCACTCGTACAGGTAGTGGTAAGTGTAGGCAATAGTTTATAACCTGCGTTTTAAACTTGTTTTTTAAAACACAATACATTGCCTTTTGCTTAGTTACTGCCTTGTAATAGGCAATAGTTTAGCAACTTCACTACTTGCGTGAATTTTTTGAATCCAATGAAATCTCTGCTTAATCGTTCTTCACTTTACACTTGGTAATCTTTCTCAGCTATCGTCTAATAATCATCTATGTTTTACTTAGCAAATAATAGTTTTTTGTGCATATTGTGCTTTGTAAGAAGCACTGAATCTCAGCTTTGGGATTTTCTAAGACTCTAGGGGAAGGAACTATTTTTTGTTTCGTAAGTCAAAAGTGAAAGTGTTTTATGAAACTACCAAATATTTTTCAATATTTATTTTTAAAGTTCTTTGTGTAAAAATTACATAAAGCACAATTAAGTATAGTTAATTCATAGTGCAATAATTAACCCTTTAATACTCAAATTTTAAGCAATTTGGTGTTGTTTTTATTTGCAATAAATCATGCTATATATGTACATTATAGTAAAATTTTTAATAGTTTTTATTAATAAATTAATTGTAATTTAATTGTATTAATTCCAATTAAATTACTTGATAAAAATTTGTTCAAAAAACAGGTCTTTACTTTAATAAAAAAGAGAATAAATAATACCTTAGTGTGTTGTTATACAAGTATAACTGCACTTTAAACATCTCTTAGATTTAATTTTTATTTTTTTTAACAACTGATTTGCAATAATCGAAAGAAAAATTAGTTTTAGTTAAAGCTTTAAAATACAGCTTTACTGGCGTGCAAATTAATTTATAAATATCAGGTATTAAATCAAACTGCTTTACAATAAACATTTTATAATATCTATGAATTCAATGCAAGATTTAATCTTAAACTTACAAAGAAGTCTATTTGAAATTAACAAACAAAATTCTTGTAAAATAATTGCTGCAGAGCACTCTATCAAAAAATGTGTTCAAGTTTTAGAGCAAGTAAAATCAGAAGTAATTAGTGCCAATTTTAAATCAATTGAAGAAGAAATAAACTTCTTTAAAAATGTAAAACCACAGTTAATTTCTACATTAATTTTTCATCACGAAGTTTACAAAATTGAAACCCAAAAACCGCAAGGTGGACAAAAAATCTTAAAAAAATATCTATTTTCTGAGTTAAAAAAGATTAATGATTTTTATAAACAAAATGCAGATTTGTATAAGTATTTCAGAAGTAACAGTACCTATTTAGATAATGAATATTTTGTTCGTGGACGAAATATTGTATTACCAAATATCGATACTTTTTTCTACGATTCAGATCAAAGATTTTCTACGCTGCAAGATTATAAACTAGCAAAAATTCTTTCAAATCAAAAAGTCCAGGATTATCTCGAAAATGAGTTAAGATTAATTAAGAACATGACATTCAACTATAATCAAGTAAACCATTCACAAGTCAATCACAAGTCCCCTATTTATTGGTCAGGTTCTAAAACAGCACTTATCGAACTCATGTATGCGTTGCATACTACAAATTGTATCAACGATGGTAAGGCAGAACTTAAACAAATAGCGGAGTTTATTGAACAATCATTTCATATTAGCTTGGGTCAGTTTAATCGAGTTTTCTTAGAAATAAGAGCAAGAAAAATGGGTAGAACAAAGTTTTTGGATAGTTTAAAAGAAGAATTAATAAAACGTATGGATATTGCCGATGACGCACAATAAACCACACAATGCTTATCAACACTCAGTTTTAACATAAATCTTTCACAACTTGTGTCCAACTTGTGAAAAAATCTTAATCATTTCATATCTTTTTGCACCATACTAAATTTATAAAGTATGGCAGTAGAAATAATTACAAAAGAAGATTTACAAACCTTCCGTTTCCAGTTACTAGATGATTTAAAAAACATCCTTCACACTAATCCACAAAAACAAAAACAATGGCTTAAGAGTAGTGAGGTAAGAAAATTATTAAAAATTTCACCTGGCACACTCCAAAACCTTCGAATCAATGGAACGCTATCATTTACAAAAATTGGTAGCATCATTTACTACAACTACGAAGACATAGAAGCCTTGTTAGATAACAACAACAAAGCAAATCTTAAAACTACTAATCACTAACTACTATTTACTAAATACTCATCACTAACTACTAACTACTAAAAAATGAACTACATCAAACACCTTGCCTCATTCTTCAATAAAGTTGCAACCGATGAAAGGCTCAATCCTACACACATAAGCATGTATGTGTCTTTATTTCAATTTTGGAACATTAACCGATTTATAAATCCAATTAGCATTTCCAGAAACGAACTCATGAAAGTAAGTAAAATAAGTTCTAAAGCTACTTATCATAAGTGTATGAAAGAGCTCAACGATTGGCAATACTTAAAGTATAAGCCAAGCTACAATCCTTACAAAGGCAGTTTGGTGTACTTGTTTAATTTCTATACTGGTGAAATAGAGAAAAACGAACCTCCTAGCTTGTTCAATTCTCAGCCAAGTAGTGAACAAGCATTAGTAGCACACCATACTAAAATCGGTACAAGCATTGAACAAGCACAAGAGCCTTATATAAACATTAATAAACATAATAAACAAAATAGTACAAACTTGGATAAGCAAGCTAAAAAAACAGTAGTTCAAAATTTGAACGTCTTAGAAAAACAAAAGCCAATTTCTCCCTCTCCTGTTGATGAGGGTCGGGGTGAGGCAGAAAAAGAAAAGTTGCGTCAAAAGAAAAAGAATGTTATTGCGAATGATGTCATTGCTAGGCTCGAAGCAATCTGTTCCATTGAACAAGTACAGGAATATTTTGTTTTGCAAAAATTCCCTGCCATTGAAGCCCAAAAATTCTACAACTACTTCCAAAGCAATGGTTGGTTAATAGGTGGCAGAACAAAAATGAAAGACTGGAAAGCTGCAGCAAATAATTGGATTATAAATGCAAAACGTTTTTCAAATTCCCCTCCTTTGGAGGGGCTAGGGGTGGTTAAATCAAAAGCTAAAAACCTACACACAAATCAAAACAAAAATTACAATGAACCTCTTTAATCGTCATTGCGAAGAATGAAGCAATCTCAACAATCGTCATTGCGAAGAATGAAGCAATCTCAACAAACATCTTTCCACTATGCAATTTCTAAAAATCAATACCAAATACAATTACCACGAAGCTTGGCTGTGGCTGCAACAAAAGGGCATCGAAGTATTTGGTAAAAATTTTAATTTGCACCAAGATGATAAACCTCAAATCTATTTGCTACTCTGTTACTTTCTGCAAGACCACCAAGCAGCTCAGCAATTAAATCTAAATCTAAACAAAGGCATATTATTAACTGGTCCTGTAGGATGTGGTAAAACAAGTTTAATGCAACTGATGAAATTCTTTATACAAAAGCCAGACCAAAAATTCACCATAAAATCTTGCCGAGATATTAGTTTTGAGTTTATAGAAAATGGCTTTGATACAATTCGCAAGTACGCTACTTACCATACTCTTGGAGGGGGTGGCAGCTTTTGCTTCGATGATTTAGGCGTAGAAAACAGTTTAAAATACTATGGCAATGAGTGCAATGTTATGGCAGAAATACTACTAAGCCGTTACGATTTATTTACAACCCACAACCTTACTACACACCTAACAACCAATCTATCAGCCAGCGAAATTGAAAACACTTATGGCAATAGAGTTCGCAGCCGAATGAGAACAATGTTCAACCTCATTGCTTTTGATAGAAATAGTGAGGATAAGAGAAAATAAAGTTAACTTTTTGCAACCTTTTATAAACATTGTCTATATAGGTATAAGAATTTACCAGTTAAGATAACGTTCATTTTTTGCTTATCCACCTTACCGTCTTCACTTTGCTTTGTTTTGCTTTTAATTGTATATTTATATATTTTTACCACTCTATAAATTTATATTTTTACTTACAACTAAATTAGTTTGCCTTAATGAGTGTAGACAACCCAATTTTAAACAATCCTTATTTAGAGCCTAAGCTGCATTACAGTACTATTGCCACTGGTGCAGAAAAAGGGTCATTAGACTATACTAAAATTGTAGATGGTAGACGTGTTTTTGACCCTGATACTGAAGGACAAGCTATACCAACGAGAAATACAAACCCTCAAGCTCAAATGTTTGAGGTAAATGATTTCGCAGAAGAATATGGTACACACATCATCAATTTATGTCGTAAAGAAGTTGGCCTATGGCGTGCTTCTAATTACTTAAACACA
>JBMLRA010000085.1:0-3937 GCA_049241265.1 Chitinophagaceae bacterium | reverse complement strand
TCAGTTTATTGGTTATTTTATTAAATTACTTTTTCCAATAATTTTTGGTATATTTTTTCTTAATTATAAAACTATTTCTATTCATTAGAGTTTAATTGTTGTTTATGTCATTGGTATTTTAATATTATCTTTTCTTGTAGGAAAACTAAGCAAGAAAATCAAAAAAATCCAGGGCAATATTGTAAAAGAAACAGGTGCTTTAGCAGGTAGTACTACTGAGAGTTTACGCAATATAGAATTGATAAAAAGCCTTGGTTTAACACAACAAGAAGTAAATCGTTTAAATAACAATACTTACAAAATTTTAGGGCTTGAATTATCAAAAGTAAAACGAGTAAGAAGTATTGCTTTTTTACAGGGGACTACCGTTCATTTTCTCAGAATTTGTATCTTATTTATTCTTACTTGGTTGTTGTTTGGTAGCAAATTAAGTACAGGCGATTTGATAGCAATGCAGTTTTATAGCTTCTTCATTTTTGGTCCATTGCAAGAACTTGGAAGTATTATTACATCTTACAGAGAAGCTGAAACTTCTATCAATAATTTTGATGCATTAATGAAAAAACCTGCCGATCATCATCCAACAAATCCAATATTGATAGGCGATATAAATAAATTGGAGTTTAAAGAAGTTTCATTTCAACATCTATCTTCAAATTACAAAGCCATTGAAAACATTAGTTTTAATGCAACCAAAGGAGAAACAATAGCTTTTGTTGGTCCAAGCGGTAGTGGTAAAAGCACATTAGTAAAACTTTTGGTGGGTTTATATCGTCCTAAAGACGGTTCAATTTTTTACAACGAAACCAATGGTAATGAAATAGATTTTGATTTGCTTCGTGGGCAAATAGGTTTTGTAACACAAGACACTCAATTATTTAGTGGCACCATTAAAGAAAACTTATTATTTGCTGCCCCCAATGCCACTGAAAGTGATGTAATGGAAGCTTTGCAAAAAGCAAGTTGCCAAAATATTTTAGCTAAAGCAGACAAAGGTTTAGACTCAATTATTGGTGAAGGAGGATTAAAGTTGAGTGGTGGAGAAAAACAAAGACTTTCCATTGCACGTTCATTGATTCGCAAACCAAGGTTATTAATTTTTGATGAAGCTACATCTGCACTAGATAGTATTACTGAAGAAGCCATTACCAATACTATTAGAAGCATTTCTGAAGATAGAAACCAAATTACAGTATTAATTGCACACAGACTAAGTACAATTATGCACGCCGATAGAATTTTTGTGTTAGAACAAGGCAGTGTGATAGAAACTGGCAGCCACCAACAATTACTTGAAGAAAAAGGATTGTATTATGCTATGTGGAGGCAACAAATTGGTGAAAGAAAAAAACTTGCTGTGGTTTAATCCGATAGCATTTAAATAGTTTACAATTATTTGTCAAAATATTTTGTTTTCTTATACCTTTAACAAGTCAAAATTTAACATATGCTTAATCTTTCTAAATCAGTAGTTGCAGTTATTCTTGGTGGTGGTGCCGGCTCTCGTTTGTATCCACTAACAGCTAGTAGAAGTAAACCTGCTGTTCCTATTGCTGGTAAATATAGATTGGTTGATATTCCGATTAGTAATTGTATGAATAGTAACATCAACAGGATGTTTGTGCTTACTCAATTCAACTCTGCATCGTTAAATAAACACATAAAAAATACTTATCATTTTAGTGCTTTTAGCACAGGTTTTGTTGATATTTTGGCAGCTGAACAAACACCTGACAATCCAGGATGGTTTCAAGGCACTGCAGATGCTGTTCGTCAATCATTAAGGCATATATCAACCCTTGAATATGAGCATATACTTATTTTAAGTGGTGATCAATTATATCAAATGGATTTTGCTAAAATGATGGCAGCTCATAATGAAAATGGAGCTGATATTTCAATAGCAACTATTCCTGTAAATGATAGAGATGCCCCTGAGTTTGGAATAATGAAAACAAGTGATGAAAATATCATTACTTCATTCATTGAAAAACCAAGCAAAGATATTTTGGCAGAATGGGTAAGTGATACTGGTGCTGAAATGCAAAAACAAGGCAAACACTATTTAGCCTCTATGGGTATTTATATTTTCAATAAAAAAGTATTGAATGATTTACTGAAAGATAAACACCCAACTGCTACAGATTTTGGTAAAGAAATTATTCCTAATTCAATAATCGATTATAAAGTTAGCAGCTATCAGTATAATGGCTATTGGACAGATATTGGAAATATCTACTCGTTCTTTGAGGCTAACTTAGAACTTACCGCTGATATCCCTTTATTCAACTTATTCGATAACACCAATGCTATTTTTACAAGAGCCAGAATGCTACCTCCTGCAAAAATCAGTGGTACCACTTTAGAGCAAACTTTAATTGCCGAAGGTTCCATTATTCATGCTAGTAGATTAGAAAAATGTGTGGTGGGTATTAGAGCAAGAATTGGTCACGGCACTACAGTAAATAATAGCTACATAATGGGTAACGATTATTACGAAACTCTTGAACAAATGGAAGAACATCGTAAAAACAATTCTCCACTAATGGGTATTGGCGAAAGATGTTTTATTATAGATGCCATCATTGATAAAAACTGTAGAATAGGAAACGATGTTAGAATTCAAGGTGGTAAACACTTAGCTAATATTGACCATGAACTTTATACTGCAAAAGAAGGTATAGTAGTGGTAAAAAAGGGAGCTGTAATTCCAAACGGGTTTTCAATTTAAATTTAATTTTTAATTGAAACAAGAAAGCCATTGAAAATTTCAATGGCTTTCTTGTTTCATAAAAGTATTACAAAAACCAATCAATTACCACTTAAAACTAATATTACAAGTGGCCGAATTAATTTTTAATTTCAATATTATATTTAGTTTTCAACTCATTTGCAGCCGATTCACATTCTTTAGCAGCAGTTTCTATTTCATATAGTTTCGATTGTACAATTTGAGTAAGTTTATCAAGTTTATTTTCAGTTTTTATATCTAATAAATCAATAAAGTGTTTAAACTCTTTATCACAAGCTTTACTAAAAACATCAATTGATTTTGCCACTGCATTTTTATAGCCAATACTTTCATCCACCTCTTTAACAGATGCTACTATTCTCATTCTTTCGTAACAAGCTTTTTTAGCATCCGCTAAAATGATTCTGAGTTGTTTTGTATCTATAACAGCGTCGTTATTAGCTTTTATTTCATTAACTGCATCGGTTGCCCTTTGCATGAATAAATGCTGTGGAGCATAATATTTAATAAACGATTCTTCTATCGTGCCGTAAAATATCAAAACTTCTTTGGCATCGGCTTTTGGTGACTCTTTGCAGGAAATTTGTGAACAGGCTAAGATAATTAGCAGTAAGTATTTGTACATAATATTGATTGTTGAGCCAAATCTAAGACCATATAGCAGAACTGTAAAATTAAAAAAAAGCATAACACAAAACCAACTTATTTTGTAGTTGCAACATACAATGAATCAGAATAAAAAAGTATTACAATTCACTTTGCTAGCTACAAGCTTATTGTTAGCCTTGTCGTTGTTTATGCATTTTAACAAAACAAACTTGCCAATGCTACAAAACATTAGCATTGTAACCGATGTTTTAAAACAAAAAGATTCTACCAAAAATATTATTGAAAAGCCACATATTGCAGAGAACTTGCAAAAAGATACAGCAGTACCATTGCCTAATATGAATGTTGATGCATCAAGAATATTGGTACATTTTAACACTCCCAATAGAATAACAAATTTTTATAAAGACACCAACCAAATAGTTATAGATTCATTTATAAAAAAACTAGTTGCTTTAAAAAAATCAAAAAAAGGCAAAATACGTATTGCTTATTTGGGTGATAGTATGATTGAGGGAGATTTGGTATCGCAAACTTTAAGGCGATTATTACAATCATATTTTGGAGGAAGTGGTG
>JBMLRA010000084.1:0-5831 GCA_049241265.1 Chitinophagaceae bacterium | reverse complement strand
TTTCTTGTTGATTATTTATAAATCCTTGTTGCACAATTCTTCCTTCAACTGTAGTGATTATATAATTGGTTTTGGCTTTTATTTCTTCGCCAAAATCTACGTTTAAATTACTGCCTTTTACAGGGTTAGGATAAACAAGTAGATTTGTGTTTTCAGATTTAAAATTTAACAATCTTACTTCGCTATAAGTAAATGATCCATCTTTATCTACCATTCGTAAACGGTAGTAAATCACATTTACTTTAGGCAAGTTATTATCAGTAAAGTGATAATCTGATGCAATTCCTTTAGCTTCAACTGTTGCTAATTTATCAAATTTTTTGCCATCGATACTTCTTTCTACTACAAACTCCTTACTATTAATTTCTAAAGATGATTCCCATTGCAACAACACATTTTTATTTTCACTTTTTGCAATAAAATATTTGAGCTTAGTGGGCAACAAAGCACCATTGCAGGAAAAAGTTGTTGTACTTGATGTTGTACCATTTCCAAATCCACCACGACTATTTTCACCAGACATACAAATTTGCATTCTCGATGCTGTTGTGTAGCCTAATGTTGCTCCAGGCACACTATAATTTGTGCCACTAAATTGTACTACACCTTTTGCAATTTGTATTGGAACAAGTTGATTGTTGGTATTACCCAAACCCATTTGACCATTACTATTTGACCCCCAAGCCCATAAACTACCATTAGAATTTAAAGCTGTAAAATGAAAAGAGTTTCCTTTTGCTTGAACCCAATTTTTGTTTGTTCCTAACTCTATAAATGAGAGACTTGGAGTATTTGCAGTACTATTAATACCTAATTGACCACCTGCGTTTGAACCACAAACCCAAATAGACCCATTGGCTTTTAAGGCTATAGATGTTCTTGAATCTCCCATATTGCAGGCTATCCAATTATTTTCTGTACCTACACGTAAAGGTATCCTACTTGAGGTAGTATTGCCATACCCTAATTGACCTAAGCTATTGTCTCCCCAAGTCCATAAGCTACCGTTTGCAGCTAATGCACAACTATAACCTTGGCCAGAGGAAACTTGAACCCAATTTGTAGCTGTACCAATTTGTATTGGTGTAGTACTATTAGTAGTAGTATTATTACCTAATTGACCTGAACTATTGTTTCCCCAAGCCCATAATGTACCATTAGTTTTAATTGCAAACATATGTGTACCCCCAGCAAAAATAGAAGCCCAAGACGAATCGTTACCAATTTGTGTTGGCGTTAAAACATTGCTGCCACTACTTCCATTACCAACTTGACCATTACTATTAAAACCCCATGCCCATAATGTACCATTAGCCTTTAGTGCCAAAACAGTATAGCCAACAGCACTAATGCTTATCCAGTCATTATCGGTTCCAATTTGAAGTGGGATTGAAGAATTAGTAGTGCTACCGTTTCCCAAAGCACCCAGCTGATTTAAACCCCATCCCCAAATTGAGCCATCAGCTTTTAACCCAAAACTTGAAACCCCAGCTACTGCAATACTAACCCATTCATTTGGGGCTGTTCTTATTTGTACAGGGGTGGTTCTCGTAAATGCTGTACCATCACCTAAATTTCCATTTTGATTAAAACCCCATGCCCATAAGCTACCATTGGCTTGATGTGCTATCGCATAACGATCAGAAAAACTTATACTTACCCAATTATTAGCAGTTCCTAGTTGCGTAGGAATAGTTTTACGAACCGTTGTACCATCGCCTAACTGACTGTTTGTGTTTTGGCCCCAAACCCATAAAGTGCCATTACTTTTTATTGCACCTACATTTCTAGAACAAACAGAAAAGTTTACCCATGTACTATCTGTACCAATACGTGTTGGTGTATTTTGTGGACTAGTACTACCTATTCCTAATTGTCCTTCATTATTAGCACCCCAAGCCCATAAAGTACCATTTGCTTTTAATCCAACTGTGAAAAATAACCCAGCATCTAATCTTATCCAATTATCATCGGTACCTATTTGTATGGGTACATTACTGCTAGTGGTAGTTCCATTACCAAAATTACCTTCTGAATTACTACCCCAAGCCCATAAGGTGCCATTAGCTTTTAATGCAACTGTATGTAAAAAACCACAATGTACACTTGCCCAATTACTATCTGTACCTACTTGTGTAGGTGTAGATACATTAATATTATTTCCAAGCCCTAATTGGCCTTGACTATTATCTCCCCAAGCCCATAAAGTGCCATTTGCTTTTAAAGCTAATGCAAAGCCTGCACCAGAACTAGCAGAAACTGCTACCCAAGTAGTATCATTACCAATTCTTGTTGGTACAGTTCTATTAGTAGTTGTACCATCTCCTAACTGGCCGGAGCCGTTTATACCCCAAGCCCATAAACTACCATCACTTTGAATGCCATAATTAGATGATGTGCCTGAAGTAGTAACCATAAGCCAATCTTCATCTGTACCAATTTGTATTGGGGAATATGCAATGTTAAATGTACCATCACCTAATTGTCCACCAGCATTGGCACCCCAACCAAATAATTTACCATTTCTTATTTCATAAACATGTTGACTGTTTATTTCGGCAATTCGCTGATAATTACCTCCACGGTAGGGCACACTACTTTTTACATTTTTTCTACTGAATTGTGCAACAGCATTTTGAAATAAACAAAACACTAATACAATTAAAAGAGTACAATTTTTTTTCATGGTTTTTTATTTACTTTAAATCAAACTTGATAGTTTGTTTAAAATACCAATCGACTTTGGTAATGAAACTTGAAAAAAAAGGTAACCAAACTCCGAATTTAGGTAATGAACTTTTTAAAACTTGTTGAATTTATTAATATTGCATACCTTTTAAAAAACCATGAATAGCATTAAAGTAATTATTGTAGATGACGAAGAAATTTGGGCAACACAGTTAGAAATGTTTGCTGAAAAATTTGGGTTTGAAGTAGTTGCTAATTTTAATGATGCTACTAATGCAATGATGCAATTAGCACAATTAGACTTTGATATTGCCTTGTTGGATATAAATATGAACGGAAAAAATATTGGCATTGAATTGGGCAAGCTTATTTGCAACACTTATCATAAACCATTTATTTTTATTACTGGCAGTTTTGACCACCACACAGCCCAAGAAGCAATTACTGCAAAACCAAGTGCTTATCTAACTAAACCTTTTAATGATACTAGCTTATATGTAGCTATACATAAAGCAATTGATAATTTTGAAAAGAGAGAGGTTGCTACATCTGATAAAAATAATACTACAGAAAGTTTTTTTGTAAAAGTGGGTAATAAGTATAAACGTTTAGAATGGCAGCAAGTTATTGCCCTTGTGAGTGAAAAAAAATATACGAAAATTAAAATAGCGAATGATGATATGGAATATCTTATTGGCAACACTTTACCCAAAACTTTGCAACACATTTTACCTAAAAACTTTGCTCACCGATTTGTACAAATAAACAGAGCCGAAGTTATTAATTGCAACTATATTACAGAACTAAAAGGATATGAAGTTATAACTACAAAAGGAATATTTGAAGCTACTGATGGCTATATTAAGCAATTAAAAGAGCTGTTGAATTTAGTATAAAACTTACATGGGCAGTTCTATAAAAAAACAAGATCCTTTGCCAACTTCACTTTCAACCCAAATTTTTCCTTGATGAGCTTCGACAATTTGTTTACAAATTGATAAACCCAAGCCAAAACTTTTTTCGCCAGCTGTACCAGTTTTACGAGCCTGGTTAAACATTTCAAAAATATCTTTTATTTCATTTTTTGGAATACCAATACCATTGTCTTTAATGGATATTAAACAACTATTGTTAGCTATTTGCAAAGCCATTTCAATAGCACCCTTTACAGGTGTAAATTTTATAGCATTATTAATAACGTTTAGTATAACCCTTTCCATTTTGGCTTCATCTAAATTTAAATCAAAAGCTTCTGCAGGCAAGTTAAGTGTTAAATTTTGTTGCTTTTCCTGTGCTTTATGTACTATAATGGAAAAGCAATGCTGCAATAAATTGTTTATACAAATAGACTGTTTGTTTAATTCTATTTCACTATGGCTGTGGGTTTGCAATAATTCATTGATGAGATGTAAGGAATGATGACTAGTTTTTTCAATCATCATCATTAACTTTTTGTTATAGGTTTCTTCATCTGTTTCCAAAATTGTTTTAGAAGCGGCAGCAATACCACTTAAAGGATTTCTAAGGTCGTGAGCCACTACTCTTAAAATTCTATCTTTATCTTTATTACTAATTTCAAGTTTATTTAATATTTTTTCTGTTTTAAGTTTTTCTTGTGTTAATTCTGCATTTAAGAAAGATAGTTGTTCATTTTTTCTCTTCCCTTTTTTGTAGTTAGAATAAATTAAAAAGGCAACAACGATTGCAACAACCACTAAACCTACTGCAACTAAAACATATATTTGGTTTAGTTGATTACTCTTTTTAAGTAATAACAAATCAGCCTCCTGATTTTTAAGTTGCAAGTCTTTTACTATATCATTTTCGGCATCTTTCAATTCTATTTTTGCAAGAGAATCTTTAATATCATTATACTTTTTAAAATAAGTGTATGCAGTTGCAGTTTGCTTTTTGTTTTCCAAAATTTTTGCCATTTGCTTATTCCAGTTCATTCTTACATTAGCATCAGGCAAACTATCTAAACTTTTTCCTACTTGCTGTATCAAGGTTTCAGCTTCATCCCATTTGTAAAGTTTAATGTAAATATCAACTAGTCGTGAGGCAACTTTTTGAGCATCTAATCTTTCCCCTTGCTTATCACTATTTAGCAATATACTTTCTTTACTATACTTTATTGTAGAATCGTATTGGGCTTTTGCAGCAAATACATTGGCCATATTACCAACAACAACACCCCTCGAATGCTTGTATACAACATTATTTCCTTCCAATCCATTGATGTATGGAGCTAAACAGTTTGAATATTTATTTAAGGTATCAAGTGCTTTGTAATAATAGTTTAATGCTGAATCATATTGTTGCGATTTAAAGAAACACAATCCTATATTATCAATTATTTCTGTTTTTTTATAATAGTTTTTTGGGTTGGCTTGTTCATGCAAATGCAAAGTAGTTTTAAAATCTTGCAAAGCTTCTTTATAATTTTTTTGCCTATAAGCTAATAAGCCTAAACTTTCTATCATACTGTATTTAATTTCAACTCTATCAATAGCATCAATTTCTTTTTTGGCTTTATAAAAAATTGCGTTTGCTTTATCAGATTGATGAAGGTTGTAAAGCGTAAGCGATTTTGACAGTAATAAACCTAAATAAAACTGGGGCAAAAATTCCTCTAATTTATTCTCCTCAATGGTGTATATACAAGAATCGACAAATAAAAGTGAAGAATCGTATCTTCCCATTCTTTCAAAAGAAAGAAATACACAATTGTAACCCTGCAATTTCATTATTGGCGTAAGCGTATTTTGATTACAGATGTTTCTAAAAGCAGCTGTTGTTTTTTCTAATTCTGCTTTATTAAAAATAGTCACTAATGGAGTAAAATATTCTATACCCTTATCAAATTGTTTTTTAACATCTTGCTCTTTTTGTTTGGTAGTGGAACATGAAAATACAATTAAACAAACTACTAAAATACTGGATACTGATTTGGCACTCATAGCCGCAATATAATCTAAGATTTTAAATAGTAATTCAAAAACAAAGGATTCAAAATAAATTAAATGCTTATTATAAATCTTAAGGTAATTACTTAAGTTTTCTTTGTAATCCTTTTGCAAAAAGCAATCATAGCTAATTATTAGTTTTTTTAGAATCCAAAAAAATCTAAATAAAAATTAATA
>JBMLRA010000083.1:8588-10306 GCA_049241265.1 Chitinophagaceae bacterium | reverse complement strand
GCAAATAATAAACGCAAGAAGTCATACACTTCTGTTACAGTACCTACAGTACTTCTAGGGTTTTTATTTGTAGTTTTTTGTTCAATAGAAATTACAGGAGAAAGGCCAGTTATTTTATCTACATCTGGTCTTTCCATATCGCCCAAAAACTGACGTGCATAGACACTAAAGCTTTCCATATAACGCCTTTGCCCTTCGTTGTAAATAGTATCAAAAGCCAATGAACTTTTGCCACTACCACTTACACCAGTAAAAACAACTAGTTTATTTTTTGGAATGGATATGTCGAGGTTTTTGAGATTATGTTCTCTTGCCCCAAAGATTTCTATAGAATCGATGTTGTGTTCCATCCTGCGAAGATGGAGAAGTTTTCTTGTTAAAAAATTAAGGTTTTATGTATTAAGTTATGTTTATGGAAAGATTTTTTGAATGATTGGTATTAACTAAATTTTTTCTAAAATCATTCTTTCAACTTCTTCACTATTCCAAATTTCTTCAATATTGTTTAGTTGCATAATATCTTGCATAATAGCTTCCTGCTTTTGTCCTCTACTTAATGCTTCACTGTACCTAATGTGTGGAGAGAACGTAACCTGACTGTAAGCTGGTATCCATTTTTCTGGATATTTTTCGTGTAAACGTGCTTCAATTTTCTTTTGTAAAAGGAAGGCTCTGTTGCCAGTTTTATCCCTCATTTCAGTGAAATTATTAACTGCTAAATCTGCAATTGCATCAGCATCTGGTTTGCGAAGTGTTTGATATTCTTCAAGAATATCTGTCCAATTTTCGTTGTGTTTATCTATTAATTCATCTAGTACTCTGCAATCTTCAAAACCACAATTCATACCTTGTCCAAAGAAAGGAACAATAGCGTGTGCAGCGTCGCCAATTAAAGCAAACTTATCGTCACGCACCCAAGGAAAACATTTTACTGTTACTAAACTTGATGTTGGATTTTTGAAAAAATCTTCAAGGTAGGTTGGCATCAAAGGAACTGCATCGGCAAAATTCTTATTGAAAAAAGCTTCTACTTTTTCTTTGGTGTCTAAATTGTCGAAAGACATTTCTCCATCAAAAGGAAAGAACAATGTACAAGTAAAAGTTTTGTCTAAATTAGGCAATGCTATCATCATATAATCCTTTCTTGGCCATATATGCAAAGCATTTACTTCCATTGCAAAGTCTCCATTTTTATTGGGTAAAATGGTTAATTCTTTGTATGCACAATTAATGTAATATTGATTATAATCGAATTTTGAATGGTGTAGTTGGTGTTGCAAACGTGCAGCAGAAAAAGCTCCATCAGAAGCAAAAAGAAGTTCGAAGTTTAAAGTTTCAAGTTTGAGGTTTGAAGTTTCGAATGTTACATTGTTTTCTTTCCAATCAACCGATTCGCATTTATGATTAAATAAAATTTCTACACCATTTTCTTCAGCCAAATCCATCAACTTCATATTTAATGTAGCACGAGAAACTGAATTAATAAATTGTCCTTCTTTACCATAAGGTTGTGTAACAGTTGTTCCATCTATATTATGGATAAAGCGACAGTGCATTGGAATAGAAATTTTTCTGATTTCATCAGCCAAACCAATCTTTTCTAATGCTAATAAACCTCTATCACTTAATGCTAAGTTGATGCTTCTTCCTGCACTCATTTTAAGTTCACGCATATCGCCTCTGCGTTCATAAATGGAAACTTTATGCCCACGTTTTGC
>JBMLRA010000083.1:6360-8488 GCA_049241265.1 Chitinophagaceae bacterium | reverse complement strand
CCTTGTTTGGTTAATTCATCGAAAATTTGTTTGCCGTTGCTATCTGTTAATAATGAAATCTGACAGCCGTGTTCACTTTCATTTCTTGGTGTAATAATTTCAAAGATGTTTTTTGCTTTATTAACTTCATCTACAACAAACCACAAAAAGCTATTCAGTATTTTTCTTTTTTGATGAAGTCTTTCCATTCCAGCTTCTTCAACAATATCCAATGCAGCTTTGTGAGCAGCCATTGATAGGATAGGAGCGTTGCTTAATTGCCAACCCTCGGCAGTAGGAATGGCTTTGAAACCTCTATCCATTTTAAAACGAGTTTCTTTTTCATAACCCCACCAACCTGCAAACCTTTGTAAATCTGTATTGCTAGCGTGTTTTTCGTGAATGTAAACGCCACTTACTCCACCTGGTCCACTGTTTAAATATTTGTAGCTGCACCAGCAAGCGAAATCAACATCCCAATCGTGTAAATGCAATTCAATATTACCAGCTGCGTGTGCCAAATCAAAGCCACACAAAACGCCAACTTTATGTGCAGCAGCAGTAATTGTTTTCATATCAAATACCTGACCTGTATAGTAGTTTACACCACCAAACAACACTAGTGCTACACTATCCTTATGTTCCTCAATTGCTGATAAGATATCTTCTGTTCTGATATTGTATTCATTGGCTCTTGGAGCAATTTCAATCACTGCATCATCATAATCAAAACCGTGAAATTTAACCTGAGATTCTAATGCATATTGATCACTTGGAAAAGCTTTTGCTTCGCAGATGATTTTGTATTTTGTTTTAGTTGGACGATAAAAACTAACCATCAATAAGTGAAGATTCACAGTTAATTGATTCATCACCACAACTTCATTAGGCAAACAACCAACAATCTTAGAAAGTTGTTGAGGGAAGATTTCGTGATAGGGCATCCAGGGGTTACGAGCGTGAAAATGTCCTTCAACACCCAAACTTGCCCAATCTTCCAATTCGTTTAAAACATAATCCTGTGTTGACTTTGGTTGTAATCCTAAAGAGTTACCAGTGAAATAAACAGCTTCTTTTCCGTGCATCATTGGAATGTAAAAAGCATCACGAAAATGTTTTAATTCATCTTGAGCATCGAGCTGTTGTGCAAATTCTTGTGTATTTTGAAAGTTCATATTTAAAATGTTGGAAGTTGGAAGTTGGATGTTAACGTCAAACATCCAACTTTCAACGATTAATCTATCGTTGCTATAACTTTTAATTCAATGCAAATTGGTGTTGGTAAACTTTTTATTTCAACTGTTGTTCTACAAGCTTGAACATCGCTAAAGTATTCAGCATAAATTTTATTATAAATTGGAAAGTCTTTTTTCATATTGGTTAAAAAGACTGTTACATCTACAATCTTATCCCAACTGCTGCCACTAGCTTCTAACACAGCTTTTACATTTGCCATTACTTGATGCGTTTCTAAAGCAATATCATATTTAACAATGTTACCATTTTCATCAAGTTCAAGTCCTGGAATCTTATTATCAACTGCACTACGAGAACCAATGCCAGAAAGGAATAGAAGATTGCCAACTCTTCTAGCGTGAGGGTAAGCTCCCAAAGGTTTTGCAGCTGAATTAGTATTTATTATTTCGTTCATAAAATTATATTTCTATACAAACATTTTTTGTTTCTGTAAAAAATCTCAAAGCTTCCCATCCACCTTCTCTACCAACACCACTATTTTTCATACCACCAAAAGCTGTTCTTAAATCACGCAGTAACCAACAGTTAATCCATATAATTCCACTTTCAACTTTTGCAGCTACACGATTTGCTTTTGATATGTCTTGTGTCCAAATAGTGGCAGCTAAACCATAATTACTTGTGTTAGCAAGTTGTAAAGCCTCCTCTTCTGTTTTAAAAGATTGCAGTGTAACTACTGGACCAAAAATTTCTTCCATATTGGTTTTACAATTATGCCCCAAGCCCTCAATAATCGTGGGTTCTATAAAATATCCATTAGCACATCTGCCGTCTAATTTAACAGCATTACCGCCACATAAAATTGTTCCACCTTCTTGTTTTGCAAGCTCTATACAACTCATTACTTTATCAAAGTGCATTTTACTAACAACTGCTCCTTGTTTTGATGTTG
>JBMLRA010000083.1:0-6260 GCA_049241265.1 Chitinophagaceae bacterium | reverse complement strand
TGAACAATATTTAATACACCTGCTGGCAAACCAGCTTCGATACAAATTTTAGAAAGTAAATAAGAACTTAATGGTGTAACCTCTGAAGGCTTTGCTATCACGCAGTTTCCTGCTGCTAATGCTGGTGCTATTTTCCAAGTGAAAAGATATAGAGGCAAGTTCCAAGGGCTAATACAACCAACAATCCCAATAGGATTTCTTAATGTATAATTGATAGCTTTATCAGTCATACTGTGGCTTTCGGCAGCAAAGTGCATAATGCCGGTAGCAAAGAATCTAAAGTTACTTGATGCTCTAGGTATGTCAACTGCCTTGCTCAACCATAAAGGCTTGCCATTGTCATTCGTTTCAGCCAAAGCAAGATCTTCGAGGTTTACATCTATTAAATCTGCGATCTTATTGAGTATTTTGAAACGTTCTTCATTGCTTGTTTTACTCCAAATAGGAAATGCTTTTTTTGCAGCATCCACAGCTAATTCAACATCTTGTTCATTACTATCGGGGATTTGAGCAAATACTTCTGCTGTTGCAGGGTTGATGCAGTCAATATACTCTTCACTAATTGGCTTTACAAGGACTCCATCGATATAATTCTCTAAAAATTGCATTTTTTAAATTTTAAAGTGAACCCGTCCTTCCACCATCCACAGCGATGCTTACCCCATTAATATAACTTGCAGCAGGGCTTGCTAAAAATGCAACAGCATTGGCAATTTCATTAGGTTCTGCAAAACGTTTCATTGGAATTTCTTTTTTCATTTCATCTTCAACTTCATCAATAGTCTTATTCTTCTTTCCTGAATTAACTTCTATAATTCCTTTCAAACGATTGGTAGCAGTAGCTCCTGGCAAAACATTGTTAACAGTAATATTAAACTGGCCTAATTCATTTGCCATTGTTTTACTCCAACTTGCAACAGCACCACGAATAGTATTTGAAACACCCAAATTTGGTAAAGGAATTTTGACAGATGTTGAAATAACATTGATGATTCTTCCATAACCTGCTGCTTTCATTGAAGGAAAAACTGCTTTTGCAAGAATATGATTACAGATTAAGTGACGATTGAAAGTGTTTAAAAATTCATCTTCATTTGCTGTTGTAATTGCACCAGATGCTGGTCCACCAGAATTGTTAATCAGTACATGAACTGCATTGGATTCAACAAACTTTTCTATTGCAGTTTTCACCGTTTCTGGCTTATCAAAATCAGCAATTAAATAACTATGTTGCTGATTCAATGAAGTGTTTAGCTGTTTAGTAGCTTCTTGCAACGATGCTTCATTTCTAGCCATTAATATACAAGTTGCACCAAGATTTGCAAGTTCAATGGCAGAAGCTAATCCAATGCCCTGAGTACTTCCACAAACTACTGCTGTTCTATTCTCTAAAGATAAATTCATATGGGTGTCAAAAGTATATTAAATAGGTTTAAAGTTTGCTGTTTTGTTGTAGTTCAAAATTTCACTGGTAAACAATTACATTTGCCATAACAAAAAATATTGCTATGCCAGTTGCACAACCTTTTAACTTAAAAAAGTGGATTGATGAAAACAGAGACCTCCTAAAACCACCAGTTGGCAATTATAATTTATATCAACAAGCAGGTGATTTTATAGTAATGATTGTAGGTGGGCCTAATTCTCGCAAGGATTATCATTTCAACGAAACTGAAGAATTGTTTTATCAGCTAGAGGGTGATATTACTGTTAAAATAATTGATGAAGGAGAACCTAAAGATATTCACATAAAAGAAGGCGAAATGTTTTTGCTGCCTGCACGCACACCACATTCTCCTCAACGTGGTGAAAACACAGTTGGTTTGGTAATTGAGAAAGTTAGAAAAGAAGAATTAGATGGTTTTTTATGGTTTTGTGAAAATTGTGGCAATATGCTGCACCAAGAGAAACTGCACGTATCAGATATTGTAACACAGTTGCCACCAGTGATGAATGGTTTTTACAACAATGAAGAAAAAAGAACTTGTGATAAATGTGGAAGTGTAATGCAACCACCAGTGAAGCGTTAATCAGTTAATCTGTTTAAACGTTTATACGGATTAACCAATAAACTAATTAACTTGAAAAAACTCGACATCCACACACATATAATGCCAGACAAAATGCCTAATTGGGTGCAAAAGTTTGGCTATGGAGAATTCATTCATCTAGAGCATCGCAATTGCAAAGCCTGTATGATGAAAGGTGATAAATTGTTTAGGGTTGTGGAAGAAAATTGCTTTGAAGTGGATTTGCGTAAGCAAGATATGGAAGCCACAAACGTAACAACACAAGTACTTTCAACCATTCCAGTATTGTTTAATTATTGGGCAAAATCAAAAGATGGATTAGAAACTTCTCGTTTTCTCAACGACCATATTGCTGAAAGCATTTGCAAACATCCTAGTCATTTTATTGGCTTGGGTACTGTGCCTTTGCAGGATACTGATTTGGCAATAAAAGAAATGGAACGTTGTGTAAACGAACTTAAAATGCCAGGACTTGAAATCGGTAGTAATATTAATGGCAAAAACCTCAGCGATGAATACTTTTTCCCATTTTACAAAGCCGCTGAAAAGCTTGGCTGTTCTTTGTTTGTGCATCCTTGGGAAATGATGGGAGAGGAGCAGATGCAAAAATATTGGTTGCCTTGGTTAGTGGGTATGCCAGCTGAAACAAGCAGAGCCATTTGCTCTATGATTTTTGGAGGAGTGTTTGAAAAGTTCCCAAAGTTGCGAGTTGCTTTTGCACATGGTGGCGGCAGTTTTCCTTTAACAATTGGAAGAATTGAACATGGGTTTAATGTTCGCCCAGATTTGGTGGCAATTGATAATCCTACAAACCCAAGAGATTATATTGGTAGGTTTTGGATTGATAGTTTGGTACACGATGAAGATGCTTTGCATTATATTGTTAAATTAATGGGACAAGATAAAATATGTTTAGGAAGCGATTATCCGTTTCCTTTAGGAGAACATCATCCTGGGAAATTAATTGAGGAAGTTATTGCTGATAAAGATTTGCAAGAAAAGCTACTATGGAAAAATGGGATGGAATGGTTGGGGTTGTAGTATAATGCCATTAACTATTTGCTTAAATCTTTGACTTAAATTTATATCCTCCTGTTAAACCCTTATTTTCATTTTTTAAAACATAATTATGAGATTTTTTTGGTTATTTCTTTCAACTACAGTAACCATAGGGTTAATTTCAATATTGAATATGCAATTAACTAGTGGCAAGGCTAAAACGCCACGTTTAGGTTTATTTCTTTCTCCACAAAAGGGCTTTTGGCAAAATGCTGAGCCTGCTAATGTTTCTTTTGATGGCAATGTAAAAATGAAAGGTTTAAGCACAAATGCTGATGTGTATTTCGATGATAGGTTGGTACCTCACATTTACGCACAAAACAATGCTGATGCGTATTATGTGCAAGGCTACATACACGCAAAATTTCGTTTGTGGCAAATGGAATTTCAAACAGATGTTGCTGCTGGAAGATTGTGTGAAAAATTAGGACAGGATAGTAGTACGCTATCAAAAGATAGGTTTTTTAGGAGATTGGGAATGGTGTATGCTGCAGAAAATGCCTTAAGGTATATGATGGAAGATGACAATATGAAGCAGATGATGAATGCTTACACAGCAGGTGTTAATGCTTACATATCTACTATGCATGCTGCTGATATTCCTTTTGAATATAAACTTTTAGATTATAAGCCTGAGCCTTGGACAAATCTTAAAACTGCTTTGTTTTTAAAATTGATGAGTTATGATTTAACTGGTCAGGATAATGATATACTTCAAACCAATGGTAAAACATTTTATGGTTACGAGGATTTTATGAAAATCTATCCAAATACACAAGATTCTCTAGACCCAATTATTCCAAAAGGAACAGCATTTGCAGCTCCTGGAATAACTGTAAAAAAACCATTTAATGTTGATTCTGGTTACTTGTTGCAAAGAGATGAGTTTACAATTCCAAGACCCACCATTCCACATCCAGAAAATGGTAGTAATAATTGGGCTGTTGATAGCAGTAAAACCAAAAGTAAACGCCCCATACTTTGCAATGATCCACATCTTGGGCTTAACCTTCCATCGCTTTGGTACGAAATGCAAATTACAACACCAGAATACAGTGCTTATGGAGCAACTTTTCCAGGTTCTCCAGCTATTATTATTGGGTTTAACAACAATATAGCTTGGGGTGTTACCAATGCAGGTAGAGATGTTAAAGATTACTATGAGTTGCAGTTTAAAGACTCTACAATGAAAGAATACCAGTTTAATACTGAATGGCGTCCATCTGAAATGCGTAAAGAAGTGATTAAGTTTAAAGGAGGAAAAGATAGCCTTGTTGAGAATATTGCTTTAACTGATTTTGGAATTGTGATGTATGATAAGAAATATAAAAGTAGTAATGAAGATAGCAAATACTTTGCAGTAAGATGGACAGCACACGACCCAAGTAATGAGTTGTTGACTTTTATAAAACTAAATGCTGCAAAGAATTACGACGATTATAAGGCTGCAATAAGTAGCTATGAATGTCCTGGGCAGAATTTTATTTTTGCAGCAAAAGCAGGTGATGTAGCCATAACCCAACAAGGAAAATTTGTTGCCAAATGGGAACAGCAAGGCGATTTTGTAATGAAAGGAGTTGACTCTAGTTTTATGTGGCAAGGGTTTATTCCTTACAATGAAAACCCACAAATGCATAATCCTGAAAGAGGTTTTGTTAGCAGTGCCAATCAAAAATCAGTAGATTCAACATATCCATATTATCTTGGCAGAGCAAGTAATTTTCCTCCATATCGTGGGTTTATCATTAACAGAAAACTTTCGCAAATGAATCATATTACAGTTGATGATATGAAAGAATTGCAAACAGATAATTACAATGTTTTTGCTGAAACTGCAAGGCCTATTTTATTAAAATATATAAATGAAAATAAGCTAGATGCAGATGGAAAAAAGTATTTAGGAATGTTGAAAGATTGGAATTTAAACAATGCATTTGATGAAAAAGGTGCCACCATTTTTCAGTTATGGTGGGACAGTTTAGATGCAGAAATATTTTTTGATGATGAATACCTTTCACGATTTATTTTACCTAAAAGAACTAATAGTGCTTTGGTTGATAATTTATTGCACGATAGTACCTATAAGTTTATTGAAAACATAATGACATCAGATAAAGAAACCATTTATGATGTTGTAAATATTGCATTTGAAAAAGCTAAGAAGCAGCTTGCTATTTATGATAAAAAAGGCACTCTAGCTTGGGGCAAACATCAAGATACTTATGTAAATCACTTAACTAGGGCATTGCCACAACTTAGCAGATTACATCTTAACACAAGTGGTGCTGCAAATTGCATTAACTCTGTTAAAGATAATCATGGACCAAGTTGGAGAATGATTGTACATCTTACTGATGATGTAGAAGCTTATGGCGTGTATCCAGGTGGTCAAAGTGGAAATCCAGGCAGCAGGTTTTATGACAATTTTGTTGATACTTGGGCAAAAGGTCAATACAATACTTTACTTTTAATATCGAAAGATGATGTAAAAAATCATAAAAAAATCAAATGGCATATTAATTTTACTAAAGCATAATTATTTAACCAAAACAAAAAAACAAAATGGAACAACAAGATTTTTTAAACGAAATGGAGCAAAGCAAGTTACCTTCTACCTTAAACGTATTAACTATTTTAACCTTTATTGGTAGTGGATTTGCAATTGTTTTTTCTGCACTTACACCTTGGTTTATGAAGTTAATGAAAGGGTTTTCCGATAAAGCACTTTCTGGAGATGCAGCAGCACAGCTAACACCAAAGCAAGTTGAGGATATGCGTAAAAGTTCAGAAATGTTCGATTTAGTTTCTAAGAATTTCAGCATCACAATTCCTGTAACAATTATTTGTGCTATTGCTTGCATTATTGGTGCTGTAATGATGCGTAAACGTAAAAAAGATGGCTTTGTGATTTATTCAATAGCCGAAATTTTACCAATTGTTGTAAGTACAATATTAATGGGTATGGCACAATTTAATGGTGTGTTTAGCATTGTTATTGCTTTTGGATTGCCACTTTTATTCATCGTATTATATGCAACCCAAAGAAAATATTTAACTAATTAGTTTATCGTATTAATTGTACAAAAAGAAGCTCAGACTAGTAGTTTGAGCTTCTTTTTATATTTATAAATCCTCCCCATCCATCAATTCCCTTTCAATTTCTTCCATTTG
>JBMLRA010000082.1:0-1313 GCA_049241265.1 Chitinophagaceae bacterium | reverse complement strand
GTAAACTTATTTATAAAATCATAATAAATATTTATTGGAATTTTTATGCCCTAAATTTAAAAATGACTTTTTGAGGGACGACTAAATAACCCAGTAACTGGTGTTGTAACATCTTCTACTGGCAGTTTTACAACTTTGCCTGCAGTTCCAGTAATTAGTGTGCCAACTACTAATCCAGAAATTTATCAATGTGGTGTTTTATATAATGTTTCTTTGGCTCAATTAAATGCATCAGTTGCTATACAATATGGTACTTCGCCAACATTAGCACCTCTTACATCAACTCGTAGTTTTGGCAATCAAAATGCAAGTACAACATTTAATTATGCTCACACTTTGCCAAATTTATTTCCCAACACTACTTATTACTATCAAATTAAAGTTACAGAGTCTAATAACACAATTACCAACAGCCCAATAAGAAGTTTTACAACACCTGTAGCTAGTAGTTCTACTGGGGCTACTTTTTTATCAACTATAAGAGATACTAACTTGCTAGCCACTTCAGCAGTAATAAGATTTAGACTTTTATCGAATGTACCAGGTAATGTACAAATTATTTACAGGCCTTCTACAAGTTCAATTACACAAAATTCTGCTGTAACAAATTTTTCAGCAAATTCTAATCCAGTAAATTTAGAAATCCCTTTAACCAATCTTACCCCCTAATACAAGATATATCTATACAATCTTGCCAATAACTAGTAATGGATTTTCAGTATATCCTGCATCAGATTACTCATTTACCACACCATCTGTACTTCCATTAACGCTTTCTAGTTTCTTTGCTAGTTTGCAAAACAATGTCACTCATTTAAGTTGGCAAACTGAACAAGAAATTAATACTAGTTACTTTAGCGTTGAGTATAGCAACAATGCAACTGAATATAAAAGCATTGCAATAATTAATGCAAGTGGTAATAGTAATTCTCTAAAAAACTATAGTGCTAATCATACAATTAATATCGAGCCTAACCACTATTATCGCTTAAAAATGATAGATAAAGATGGAAAATTTACTTACAGCTAGGTTGTAAAATTAACTACTGCTAGCAAAGGTTTAGAGGTAGAGGTTTATCCTACAATTGTTACTAGCCAAGCAACATTGAATATTACAGCTAAAGAAAAAGCAAAGGCCACCATAACTGTAAACAATATGCAAGGTCAAGTTTTAAAAACAAATGCTATAAATGTTGTAGCGGGCAGCCAAACTCAAACTATTGATTGTTCTAATTTATCAAAAGGTGTTTATTTAATTACTGTATTGGTAAATAATAACAAAGAAGTATTTAAATTACTAAAGCAATAATTTT
>JBMLRA010000081.1:0-2825 GCA_049241265.1 Chitinophagaceae bacterium | reverse complement strand
ACTTTTAATTACATTTTCGGTTGTTACGAAAATTAACGCTCAAACTGCAAAACTCACTGGAAAAATAATTGGCGAAAATAATAAGCCAATAGCAGCTGCAAGCATTACAATTATTGGCCAAAAAGGTGGTACAACTTCCAACTTTGAAGGTATTTTCACTTTAACCCTATCAATTGGAAAAAAGTATGAAATTGAAATTAGTGCCATTGGTTATGCCACCAAAAGAATCAGTGATATTGAGGTTAAAGCAAACGAAACAAATGAAATTACCTTAACCCTAGACACTAAGGCAAAAGAATTGAAAGATGTAGTAGTAAAAACATCTTCAGTAAAAAAAGAAACTACAAATGCTTTAATTGCTTATCAAAGAAATACAGGTACAGTAACTTCAGTTGTGAGTGCTGAAGCCATAAGAAGAAGTCCTGATAAAAATACAGGTGAAGTTTTAAAACGTATTCCTGGAGCATCTATTCAAGAAGGTAAATTTTTAGTAGTTCGTGGTTTAAGTGATAGATATAATGCAGCAATGCTAAATGGAGTTCCATTAACAAGTTCAGAGCCTGATAGAAAAACTTTTGCATTCGATCTTATTCCTTCAGGAATGATTGATAATATTATTGTAAACAAAGCATTTTCTAGTGAAAACTCAGGAGAATGGGCAGGTGGCTTAGTTCAAATAAATACTAAGGATATTCCAACAAGAAGTTTTTTCAATGTGCAAATAGGCATGGGTATAAATACCCAAGTTATTGGAAACAATTTTTATGGCTACAATAAAGGGAAATACGATTTTTTAGGTATTGATGATGGTGGAAGAGCTTTACCTGAGTTATATAAAACAAAATCAGTTTTTGATGCTTCTTCACAAGCTCAAAAAAATGCTATTGGCTTAGCCATGAACAATCAATGGACTCCACAGTTAATGGCTACTCCACTGAATACTAATTTGCAAATGAGTGGTGGATTTACTGGCAAATTTCTGGGAAAACAAATGGGAGGTATTTTTGGCATTACTTATAATAAAGCTAACAGGAGTTTACAATTAGGCAATAATCAATACAATTTTGGTGGTGGTGGAACTGCCTCGTTAGATTACTCATTTAATGATGCAAAGTATACTCAAGATGTACTTTGGGGTGCATTAGGTAATGTTTCAATTCAGTTAAACAACAATAATAAAATTAGTTATAAAACACTCTTTAATGTAAATTCTACCAATTACGCTAATTTAAGAACTGGTATAGAAAATTTTGGTTCAACACCGCTTGATAGTGTTAAAGCATATGAGTTACAGTTTCAACAAAATATGTTTTGGAGTAATCAAATTATTGGAGAACATAATTTAATTAAGCCAGATTTAAAATTTAAATGGTTTGGTTCGTTTAATATTTTAGATGGTTATCAACCCGATCAAAGAAGAATACTTTACAGAAAATCAAATACCACTCCAAATCAACCCTACGAAATGTTGATTGCAGATGTACTATCACAACGCAGTGGTAATAGATTTAATCAAATGTTAAATGAGTATATCTATACTGCTGGAGCAGATGTTTCTAAGTCGTTTAAATGGTTTGGACAAAACCAATCTTTTAAAGCAGGTTATTTGTTTCAAGTAAGAGATAGATTGTTTGATGCAATGCCTTTTAGTATTGGATTAGTAGGTAACAATCCTAGTTTAATTCGTCAGTCGGCAGAACAAGCTTTTGTGGCTAGTAATTTTTCTGCAACTGGCGAAAATGGAAAGTTTTATTTTGATGCAATTAAAGGAAATAGATTTAGATACTTAGCTAATTCAATTTTAAATGCAGGTTTTTTTCAGTTCGATAATCAACTAACTAGTAAATGGCGTTTATTATGGGGATTACGTATTGAAGATTTTGATCAGTTAGTAGGTAGTGTTAAAAAAACTGATCCACGATTCACCAATAGTAGAGTTACAGATTTTTTACCAAGCTTAAACTTAACTTATAAATTAAATGCTAAAACTAATGTACGTTTTAGTGCAACGCAAACTGTAGTACGTCCTGAGTTTAGAGAGCTAGCAACTTTTGAATTCTATGATTTTGAGGTTAATGCAGCAGTGCAAGGCAATCCCAACTTAAAACGTACAAAAATTACCAATCTAGATGTTAGATACGAGTTGTATCCTAATGCAGGAGAAATTTTCAATGTTGGTGTTTTCTATAAAAATTTCCAAAATCCAATTGAGCAGGTATTTATAGTTGCAGGTGGTGGTGCAAGTACATTTGTTTACACCAATCCACAAGCTGCAAATAGTATTGGTGCTGAGTTAGAGTTTCGTAAGAAATTAGATGTTGTAGGGTTAAGAAACTTTACTATTCAAACAAATTTTGCCTATATACATAGCCGAATTAAAGACGATGCATTAGCAAGTGCAGGATTGTTGAAAGATAGACCAATGCAAGGTCAAAGCCCTTATGTTGTAAATGTTGGGTTGTTGTACGATGTAGAAAAATTAGGATTAAATATTACCTTGCTATACAACCAAATTGGCGAACGTATTTCATTGGTGGGCAACAATGTTGTGCCAGATATTTGGGAAGCTTCTCGTCCAATTTTTGATTTTCAAGTGAGTAAAAAAATTCTTAAAAATAGAGGAGAGGTTAAATTAAATATTCAAGATATACTTAACCGTCCATTATACTTCTATCAAAACCTTGATGGAAAAAATCAAAGAAATGCAGCTGTAGATGTGGATAGATTTTCAAGAAGATTTGGTACAAACATCTCTTTGAGTTTGGCTTATAATTTCAAATAAAAATTTCAAATAAAAATTTCAAAATCAAAAAATCATGAAAAAA
>JBMLRA010000080.1:0-2323 GCA_049241265.1 Chitinophagaceae bacterium | reverse complement strand
CTTGTTTTATTTTCCAAGTTTCGTCGAAAGATGAAAAATAAAACACTTCGATATTACTTGTTTTCACCCACTCATGAACACTTATAAAATACTTCATAGCATTTACATAATTTGGAATAGCGTCTTGAATTTTTTCTCCAATAGTTGGCCATCCTGTTTCGGTTATAACTACTTTTTTATTTTTGGCTATTTGTTGAGTTAGTGATACCATTCTATCTAAATAACCCAAACTTAACTCAAATGCTGCACCTTCCCAAAATGGATAACAGTTTATAAAAATAACATCACAAGCATCTACTAAACTTGGATTTTCCAAATATTGATAATATGCATCTACATAACCCACAGGAATATGGTTTGGAATACTTTGCTTCACTAAATTAATGTAACCTACTAATTCTTCAAGATTTAATTCATGTCTATGCAAAACTTCATTACCAACTGCAACCATATCTACAAAGCCATTTTTTGCTAATTCTATCAACTGCTTAATTTCTTTTTCGTTGCGAAGTCTATCGTTGCTAATCCAAGCTCCTGCCAATACTTTTAATTTTTTTTCTTTGGCTATCTCTGGAATAAGTTCATTATCCTCGGTACAAGAAAAAGTTCTTATCCATTGAGTATGTGGTGCAATAATTTGAAGGCGATGATTAATTTGTTGTTTGGTTATAGTATCTCCAATATTTTGACCTTCTACATATGGACTAAAACATAAGCCATGAACACCATTGTCTAAAATTTGCTTAAACTGTTGACTAATTTCTTGAATAGTTTTATTGCTAAAATTAATTTCAAGCTCCTTTGTAATTTCACCATCGATAGCTAATAATTTACCTGGCTGATACATAGACGATGTTTTTGGAGCAGCTTTTCTTTGATTAATTAAATCTCTTACTTCTAATGCTTTGGTTTCATCAATATCATAATCTTTCATTGACCAAATTGCACCTAAAGTACCCAAAATTGGAATGCCTGAAAAGGAAATTCTTAGCCAAAACATGGTACTATCACTTTGTGTTGCAGCATTTGGAATGTAATGAACAATTGATAAAATTAAACCACTTAATAAACCTGCAACTGCTGTTCCAAACTTTACCATCCACCAATAAATTGCACCCAAGCTTCCTTCTCTTCTTTTTCCTGTATTTAATTCATCAATATCAATTACATCAGATGTCATAGACATCATTAAAGTAAACAAACTTCCTATACCAAAAGAAAAGAAAGGTAATGCAAAAAGAAAAAGATAAGGTTTACCTGGTACAAAAAGAATATATAATAAAATATACCCAATAATTGATATGCCTTGAGAAAGTAAAAAAGCCTTCTTTTTACCTAAAGTTTTAGACATTTTTGCAACAACTGGTATAACAATTATCGTAGTAATAACTGCACCAACACATCCAAAAAGTGTTGGCCACAAACCAAACCCATTTTCATTTCCTTTAAATAGATAATATTTAATGATGTAATATGAAAAGCCAGCAGTAGTTTGAAAAGCATTGAAAATTAAAAAGGTTGCAATACAAATTTTTCGAAATGGTTTGATTTCTATAGAAGCTTTTAAGCCTTCTTTTATTTCTCCAAAACTACTTAGTATTCCTTTAAAATCAATGGGGCTATAGTTTTCATTAAGCGTTGATTTACTTGGAATAAATATAGCTGGTATTGCAGCTAAAATACTACAAGCAATGGCTACATAAATAGCTAAAGTTCTTGTTGCAACGTCAGCAGAAGGAAACCAATTCTTGTTATACATAATAACCCAAAACCAAGGGGCAATTACCCATGCTAATTGACCAATTAGTTGAGAGGTTGCCATGATACTAGTACGTTCATGAAAATCATCACTCATTTCATAACCCATAGCAACATAAGGAATGCTAAAAATGGTTAAACCTGTATAAAAAAATAATGAAAGAAATAAAAAGTAAAGGAAGTTGTATGTTACCCCATCTTGGGCGTACAATTGCCACATAAATGCAAATGAAAAACCAAGTAAAATTGAACCAACTAATACATATTGTCTTCTTCGTCCCCATTTAGATTTGGTATTATCACTAACATAGCCCATAATTAAATCAAAAATAGCATCATAAAATTTTGGAATAAAGTAGGATAATCCAAGTAATAGACCACTAAAGCCGAGATTCTCAACTAACACAACTGTAAAAATTCCAATCATTGCAGGAAACATTTGATTAGCTAGCATTCCAAGTCCAAAGGCAATTTTTTGTTTTAGTGGTACTTTCTTGATTTTATGAGTATTTGACATATGGCTTATTTTTTATCTCATTACATAGAATTTTTAAATACTATGTTT
>JBMLRA010000079.1:0-2927 GCA_049241265.1 Chitinophagaceae bacterium | reverse complement strand
ATGATAGTTATGACTGCACCCTACCCATCCAACTTATCTCTTTCTCTGCCACCCCTTCACAATCAAAAGTTCTACTTCAATGGCAAACAACTACCGAAACCAATAACAATTATTTTACTGTACAACGCAGTAGTAATAGTGATAATTGGCAAGATATTGCAATAGTAAAAGGTGCTGGTAATAGCAGTATAGAAAAAAAATATAGCAGTATAGATAATCATCCTTTGCAAGGCATATCTTACTATCGCCTTCAACAAACAGATTTTAATGGTAGTGTTAGTTATAGTGAAGTGAGACAAGTAGCAATTAGTAAAGAGCAAGTAGCAATTAGTATTTATCCAAACCCAGCAAGTAAGGTGTTGCATATCAATACTGAGAGCAAAGCTATGCTAAGGATATATAATGTTGTGGGTAAGCAAATGGCAACACACAACTTAGCACAGGGAGATAATAGCATTAATATTGAGCAACTATCTCAAGGTGTTTATGTTGCTGTTATTGAAACTGCAAATGGGGTTGTTACTAGAAAGATTGTTAAGGAGTAATAGAATACCAATCAGAGAATGAAGATGTTTATGTAAGCACAAAAATGAAGGATTTTTCGCCCTCATACTTTTGGGTGATTTTGAAAATGAAGTTAAACTAAGGTTTTGTGTCAGGGTCTTCTGCACATAAAACAATTAGTTATGAAAAAGTTAATCATCATTATTGCTGCTTTATTTTCTACAAATGGTTTTGCAACCAACTATTATTTCAGCAATGCTGGTAACGATAATAATACTGGCACAAGCACAGCATCGCCATTAAAAACAATAGATAAATTAAATACGCTGGTACTTGTTGCTGGTGATAGTATTTTGTTTTGTTGTGGCGATATTTTTCGTGGGCAAATTAATGTTACTGCAAGTGGTAATAGCAGCAACTATATAGTTTTTGCAAGTTATGGTAGTGGCAATAAACCTGTAATTAGTGGAGCCAATACAATAAACAATTGGGTGCTTAATGGCAACAGATACGAAGCTGTATTAACCACAAAACCCAACAACTTTTTTGTGAATGATAAAGAACAAATAATTGCTCGTTATCCCAACAATAATCAGTATTTAACTTTAGACTCTGCTCAAAAAAATTATTTAAAAGATGCCTCATTAAGCAGCGTTTCATCAAACAATTTTACTGGGGCTTGGGTGTGTGTACATACTGCACAATGGTGCTGGGAAAAATCGGCTATTTCGTCTTTTACTGGCACCAATAAAATTGCTTATAAAACACCTATGCACTTAGCTGCTATCAATAATTACGGCTATTTTATTTACGATAATATTAACCTGCTTGATACTGCCAATGAATGGAAGTATGACAGTGCAACTGCTACCATTTACTATATTCCAGCAAGTGGCATTAATCCAAATAATCAAACCTGCGAAGCTGCTGTATATAGCAATGGTATAGCTATCAACAATAATGCTTCATACATTATAATCAGTAATATTCAATTTGAAAAACAAATGAATGCTGGGGTTTTAATCAGCAACATTAATAACATATATATTAAAATGAGTGACTGTGTTTTTGCTCGTCAATATAATTATGGCTGTAGTGATAAAGGCAAGTATAATGAAATAAGCTATTGCAACTTTAGTGAAATAGATGGTATTGCAATGTTTGTAAATGGTGGTGGTGGTAATAGTACTATTCATCATAATAGCTTAACCAAAACAGGCTTGGTGAGAAACAATGGTATTGGACAAGAAATTAATGGAACTGCTATTAAGGTTGCTTTTGGTGATAGTTGTTTGATACACCACAATACTGTTGATAGTGCTGGCTATTGTGGTATTTCGGTAGATGGAACTTATAATACTATAGAGAAAAATATTATCAGTAATGTAATGCTTTGTAATAACGATGGTGGTGCTTTAAAAAGTTTTGGTGGGGCGTCTCATCACAATATTTTTCAGAACAATTTTGTAACAACAAGTGATGGCAACAGAGATGGCACTTATCAGGCAAACTTCATAACTCCAGCTATTTATTTTGACTTTAATGTCAATAATAGTATCATAAAAAACAATACTGTTTATGGCAGAACACAAAAGGGAATTTTTCAAAATGCAGGCGATAGTTCTAATACCATAGAAGGCAATATTATTTATGGAGCAAATGTTGGCATAGACCTTAACAGCAGTAACTTACAGCCTACTCTTATAAAAAATATGAACATTAAAAAGAATGTGTTTTGGTTGAAAAATAAATCAGATTATATCTTTAGACAAATTGATACATCTGGCAATTACAAATATGGCAATATTGATAGTAATTATTATTTTCAGCCTTACAGTAGTGTTGATAGTTTGATATTCAGATTAAATGGATTGCAACTAAAACCATACAGTCTTAGCAACTGGCGATCTGCTGGCAATGATGTGCATACAACAACCAGTAATTTTAGATGGGCAACAGGAACAGATAGCTCTGCAATATTTATAAATGCCACAGATAATGCAGTTGCACAAAACCTGCAAGGTTATATGTGGAAAGATTTGGATGGCAATATTGTAAGCAGCTTAACACTGCAACCTTGGAGCAGTAAAGTGCTTATCAAAACCTCTTCGCTATTACCTGTTGATGTTATCAACTATGAGGTTAGACAGAACACAACAAAGCAAGTTGTAAACGCTTGGTCTGTTGCTAATGAAGTGAGCTTGCTACAATATCATATTCAACGTAGCAGTAATTCAAAAAATTTTGAAACCGTTGGAACTATTGCTGCTAAAGGAAATAAGGTGTATGAGTATACTGATAATATTCAAAGTATAAACTCGAACACATTGTATTATAGAATTGAAATGATTGACTTAAATGGAGCTAAAAATTATAGTGAAGTGAAAAGTGTGGAATTGGGAACTAGGAATTTGGGAATTAGT
>JBMLRA010000078.1:0-4890 GCA_049241265.1 Chitinophagaceae bacterium | reverse complement strand
GCTGTTATAAACAATATCCTTGCAACTGCTGAATGTTTGTGTATTGGTTGTTGTTGTTATTGGATTGATATTGATGTTTACAATATTGTAGATGCTATCACAACCCTGAAAACTCTTAACGGTATCTTTTAAAATTGTTGATGCAGCATAAGTAATCGCATTAAAAACAATATCCTTACAACTGCTGAATGTTTGCGTATTAGTTGTTGCTACTACTGGTACAAATGGATTAACAGATAGACTCAATGCAGTTGAAATGCAACCTGTAGTTAAATCCTTAACAGTTATAGAATATGTTGTACTTGCTGCAAGCCCAGCAAATGTTGTATCAGCTTGATAGGAAGTTCCATTTACTGAATAAACATAATTGGCACTGTGTGGGCTTGAAACAATAATTGTTCCTGTTGCCACAGCACAGGTTGGTTGAGCACTTACACTTCCAGTTGGTGTTGGAGGAGATGGAGTAATAGGATTAATATTTAAACTGATTGTATCAGAAATGCATCCTCCAGAATTTGTATCTTTTGCAATAATATAATGTGTACTATTTGGTGCAAGGCCAGTAAATGTTGGACTGCTTTGATAATTCAATCCAGAATCTGCACTAAAATAATAATTCGTAGCAAGTGGATTACTAACTACAATAGTTCCTGTTGGTGTTGTACAAGTTGGTTGGAAAGTAACACTAGCTGTTGGTGTTGTAACAAGTGGTCTTATTGTTAATGTTGTGCTGCTACTTCCTCCTAATCTGCATCCTACAACCGGAGCAAAATATGTAATATTATAGGTATTTGGTAAGCTATTAGCAACATCAATTGCACCAGTTAAAGAATCTATTTTTAGTCCTGCTGGTATTGCAGTGTAGGTTCCCCCTGTTGTAAAACTTGCAACTTTATTCAATGTTGGATTGATTGAACTTCCAATACAAATTGCATTAGGTGAATAGCTAAAATCTGTAATTGATGATGTTGTTGTGGTTACAAATACTTTAACACTATCAACCAAAGTACAAGTAGTTGTTAAGGTGATAAAAGAAATATCATCAATTGCAAAATCGTTTCCAATATCTACAAAATTTTTATCGTAAATTGATAAATCAGCAGAAGTAACACCAACACCAGCAGTCCACGAATAGGATACTTTTTGCCAATTATTACAAATGTCTGTTGCTGGTGCTGTAAAAGGATTTGCACTTGTTCCAGCTGGTAGCACAATATTATTAATTCTTGTTTCAATTTGTGCAGGGCTAGGTGATGTTATTGATTGAATCCAGTATGTAAAAGTGTATGTTGTACCTGGTTTTACAGGAACAGTTTGGCTCCACATTCTGTTGGTAGGATTTGTAGAACCATCACAAACAAACATTTTACCAGAACCCGAAGTATGGTCTCCACAATTGGAAAATGCTGAATAAAATTTACTAGCACTATCTGTAATACCATAAGTTCTCTGAGCCCCAGATGTATTAGATGTTTTGAATACATAATCTGTAGAAAAACCATTATTACCTAATTCAAAATCTCCATTAAAAACAAGGTTTGTAATGTAGGTACTTGATGTTGATACTACATAAATTGTAGGAACTAATGGACTAACAACTGGGCTTGTTGCATTTATAGAAAGCGTTGGATCTGTTGGTGTTGCTACCCAAGTGTAACCATTGTTTCCACCACCAGTTGCATTTAATGTAGCAGAGTGTCCAGAGCAAATAGAATCTTTATTTGTAGTTGCATCTAACACATCTGTAGGAGAAATAATATTTATTACGGGGCTTGTTAATGTGTTTAATGCAGCATCTTGAACAGTAACAGTATGTGTTGATGTTGTTAAGCCATTTAAAACATTAGTACTAGAAAATGGTCCTCCATCAAAACTATATAAATAAGGGGCTGTCCCTCCTGTACCATAAGCAACAATAGAACCATCAGAAACATTAGAACAAGTTGGATTTACACTAGAATATGAAAATGAAAATGGTTGTGGTGGACCATACAATTCAATATCGTCAACAGCAAAGTCATTTCCAACTGCTGTTGTAGTATTGTTATACATTTCAATAGTTACAATATTTGAAGCACCAGCAATAAAAGTGTATTTTACTTGTTGCCAACCATCTGTAGAAAGTGGAGCTGTTGCACTACCACTTGTTAATGTTACGTTAGATGCATTGCTAAATGCAACACCAATATTAGCTCTTGATGGGTCGTTGCTAACCGATTTTATCCAATAGCTAAAGGTGTATAATGTACCTGTTATGAAACCATAAATACCATTGCCATTATTACCAGCTTTCCAAAAGCGTTTTGCTCCACCATTTGTTGTTCCATCAACAACCATCATATTGCCTGTTCCACTATGGTCTGTACCTGAAATATACCCACCATTCATAAGTTGAGGGTTATTGGTAATAGCCCAATTACCTGCAAATGAAGTTCCATTTGGGGTTGCTAAATAAAAATAACTTGGATCGTTTGAAACGAACCCATTTCCACTTGCTCCATATTCAAAGTCTCCATTGTATAGTAGATTTTGTGATTTAGAAGAATTACTTAATCCAACAATTAATAGTAGAGCAAGAAATATTTTATAGAAGCAATTTTTTACATAGTGTAATACTTGTGTAGAGTTTTTTTTCATAAACAAGGGTTTTGAATCGTTTTTGTAACTAGATTCACCAAAAAAAATATCATTTCTCAAGTGTGTAAACAGCAATCGATTGCAATATAGTGGTTTTTGTTAAAGTGTAAAAAATACACACTTGTTTTTCAAATAATCTTGACAAAACGTTTCATTAAAATAGTATTGCTAAAAGTGCATAAAAAGGTCACTTGTATAAAAGTGAACAATTGGATTTTAGTAAGTTGTTTGAACTTAAAACCTTACCTCAAAATTTCTGTTAGCTGGATTATTATTTCTTAATCCTCCACTTAGGTTATCACTATTTCTATTATCGCCGTTTCTGTTTCCTGTAACTCTGCCATCGTTCGAACGATTATTGTTTTTTCTAACACTACTTTTTGCAGCCTTCTTCCACCATAATCTACTACCCTCTTTTTGTGCTAATGTTGTTGGTGAAAGGAAAACACCAACAATAGCAAAAAAGTCATATAGCTCCCCCTTTACTGTTGTTCGCTTTATTAAAAATTGTTTTGTTTGGGGCGTCTTATTAAACAAATGTTGAGGATATATTCGTCAAGCCTTAATAATGCCAAACCTAATGTAAGCTGCTGGGCTATTTAATTGTCCAAATAGAAAAATAGCTGAACAAAAGTGCATATCAAAATTGAATATGTCAAGCGTCGTCTCCCTTCTATATTGTTTAACTTTCTATAGAAAATAAAAAAAATGATTAAACCTGTAAGTGTAAATGGAATTGCAAATAAACCAAAAAACGCGTTTAGATATCCAACTTTACAGGTATACATATATCCTTCTTTTTGAACTGATACGTTTTGAACTTTGTTAGTTAATTCTGAACTATATGTTATAATTGTGTCATTATTTGAAACAGTGCTATATAGTCCATAATTAACATCAAAAGTTCTTTCATTAGTCTGGATTGTATAAGTCTGAATTGAAGATTTGGATAATTGGCGTTGTCTAAAATACTGTTTGGTCTTTACTATTTCAAAAGTGCATCTTGTCGGTACAATATATGTGTCTAAAATAATACATATTAGAATTATTAAAGATGAAAGTAAAATTATTTTATGAAATTTTTCTGTAGTCAATTTGATATTATATTTTTTTCCAAGCCTTGCAGCTAACGAAAAAGGAAAGGCGTTGTTTGGAAAATTAGTTCCAAAGCTTTAGGATGCTGATGTTTTATTCATAAGCCAAATTTATAACGTCCAGCCCGAACTGAAGCACAATAAAGAAAAAAAGCTAAGGCTATATTCGTCAAGCCCCAATAATGCCAAACCTAATGTTTGTAACTAGCCATCTGAAGGCTAATCAATATTTTTTTGTTTTATTGCTTTCATTTGTATCACGTCAACCAAAAATGCAAATGCCATTGAAAAATAAATATATCCCTTTGGAATTTCAAAATGAAAACCTTCTGCCAAAAGTGAAACCCCTATCATCATTAAAAAACATAATGCCAATATTTTAAACGATGGATGTTTCCTTATAAATTCGCTTATGGGTTTTGATGCAAATAGCATTATAAAAACTGTCACTATTACAGCTGCGTACATTACCAGTAACTCTTGAACCATCCCTACTGCTGTAATTATTGAATCAATTGAAAAAACTAAGTCCAATATTATTACTTCGGACAGCAATCTTTTAAAACTGCTGTTCTTAGGGACGTTTGGTTTGTCTTCATTGTCAATTTCAGTTTTATGATAAATTTCTTTGGTGCTTTTATAAATTAAGAACAGTCCTCCGAAAATTAATATTAAGCCTTTGCCTGAAAAGTCAATATTGAAAAGCGTAAAGAGTGTTTGGTCTAGTTTTAAAATCCAAGCAATAAATGCTAAAAGAAATAACCGCATTACCATAGCCAACCCAATTCCCCAAAAGCGAAGTTTTCTTCTTTGGTTTTCTGGTAGTTTGTCTGCTAAAATAGAAATGAAAATAATATTATCAATACCAAGAATTACTTCAAGGGCAATTAAGGAAAGTAATGGAATTATTGCTTCTGTCATATTCGTATTTCTTATTTTTTAAATGTAATCGATTCGCTTGCACCTAACGAAAAAGGCTTAGCATTGTTGGGGAAACGAAGTTCAGCGAAGCTAATTAGCATTCCGTCTGCCCATAACCAAAGCCCAATGATTGCAATATTGCTGATGTTTTTTAATGATGATAGGGATTTCACAACCTTCATAATAATATTTTTGTTCATCTTCCTCAAATGGCATACCTAGTCCATAACGAACTAAT
>JBMLRA010000077.1:0-2586 GCA_049241265.1 Chitinophagaceae bacterium | reverse complement strand
CATTAAACGTTAATGGGTAAGTTTCTCCAGTGCTTGTATATGTTGTTTCTAATTCTAAAATAATATTACCTGTATATCCGCAAGTAGTTAAATTGCTAATTGCAGTAGTTAAATTACTAAAAGTACCAGTTGGGCCTATTGTCATTGTACCTGAATATGATGGGCAAGCGATTGTACTGGTTGTTCCAGTAGCAGGAGCAGCACTTAAAGCTCCCTCGGTATAAGGATATACATTAAAAGTATAAGCAGTATTAGGAGTCAACCCTGTAGCAGTATAAGATGTGCTATTTGCAGCAACAATTGCAACAAAAGTAGAACCATTATAAATTACATAACCTACTTCATTTGAAGCGTTGTCTGTCCAGCTCATTTGAATAGACGAAATGGTAATTGTTCCAAAAGTTAAAGCAGCAGAAGGATTGGCTGGAATATTTGGTGTCCATCTATACATTCTTCTACTACCATCAGCGGCAGAGTTAAGATTTGCAATGTCACCTGTTGCAGCAACTAATGGGTTTGCTGCATAGGGAGATGTAACTGAGTTTGCATTAGTTGCATAAGCCACTGATGCAAATGAATTTGTAGCACTTGCTGTGTAAAACCCAATGGAGGGTGCCCTATTAGTAGAAGTTATACTAGAAGCATTTACTGCTCCATAAACGTATTCAATTACTCCATTACTTTCATAAAACCTCATTTGGTAAGTTGCAGTTCCTGTTACTGAAGTTCCTGTATAAAAAACTTGCATATTAAGGTATTCTACCACCAAAATTCTATTTGGTGCAGTACCTACTAGTTTATAGTGTACTTTACCTGTAGTTAAACCTGTTCTTAAATCTGCACCAAAAGCAGAAAGTCTAGGGTTAGATATATTACCTCCAGTAATTGTATAAGTATTTGTTGCAATAACTGAGGAACCTAATTGCAAAACTCCATCATCATTTGTTGAGAACTGGGAAAACCTTGAACCCATAAAATATAAATCGAAACCAATACTAGTTACAGTAGAAGCAGTTGCATCAAGCCCTGCAGCAACCAAAGTAGTAGTACCTGTACTCATATCAATGGCACCACCATCTTTATCGAGTGCAAGTGAACTAGTTGCATTGGTTGTAAACACATAGTTAGCACTACTTTGCCCCTTGCCCACCAACACGGCAGCAAAAAATACAATAATAAACAAAAATTTTGCAGCTAGGCTTTTGCTACAAATGATAGAAAGGAAATTTTTTTTCATACAAAAATTTTAATAAAATAATAAGTGGTTTTGTTTTGGGCAACGAATAATAAAAAGCAATAATATGGCTTTGATTAATTGTATTAACAAATTGTTATAAGTATTTTTAAAATTTTAATATTTTTATAATCAGCAAACACAATAAATTGCAAAATGCTGCAAAATGGTTTCACACAAAGGTACGGAGGTTTGTTTGCCACAAATGCACTAAGGTCATGGAGTTGCACAAAGGTTTTTCCCCCTCCTTTGGAGGGGTCAGGGGACGCTAGGGTTTTTATGCCCTTCCCACAACTGTGGAAAGCTGTTTTTTAATTTTTTTGCCCTTCCCACAACTGTGGGAAGTTGTTTTTATTTTTTTTATGCTTTTTCTACTGCTGTGGAAAGCAGTTTTAGTATTGTTTTCCTACTTTTTACAACTTTGAGCATAGTTTAGTGAATTTTTTAACAAAAAAACAAGATTTGGATTTTATATTTTACAAAAAAGCCATTTAACTTTATACCCTAAAAACTACTTAAAATGAAACAATTATTTTTAAATGTACAGTACAACAAATTACGCAATGGTGAAGCTTTAGGCTTTTACCGCAACATTGTAGATGCAGCAAACACCTCGGGTGCCGCTACCTTACAAATTAAAAGTTTAGTAGATGCACTTGCCAATGCTAACAAGGCAGTTGATGTTGCCTTTAATGGCGTATTTGCTAGCAAATTTACAGAGCAATTACTAGCTTTAGATGCTAGTCGTGATGATGATTTTAAAGGTATAAAGTTGGCTGCAAAATCGGCACAATTGCATAGAGATGCTAATAAAGTAAAAGCTGGAAACACCATAATAAAAGCCATAGAAAAATATGGAAACAATATAGAAAATCAACCACATCGTGTACAAACTACTATTTTAAGAAATATTGGCGATTATGCTGCTATTACTGGCGTTTTTAAAGATGCCCTTACCTTATTGGGCTTAGATACTTGGCTTACAGAAATGCTGGCTACCAATACTAATTTTGAAGCCAAGTTTGATGAACGTAGCCATGATTTTGCTACAAATAAATCTAAAATCTCTGTAAGTGAAGCCATTGTAAATGCAAGAACAGCCTACAACAATTTGTTGAAAGGTATTGAAGCAAGAAACACTTTAGACACTACATCGAAATACACTGTATTAATTGATGTGATAAATAAAACGATAAAAGATACTAATACGGTTGCAAAAATAAAAGCTACTGCTGCTGTAAAAGCAGCTAAACCTAAAGAGGGTACAAAATAGCATTACAAAATTTTATTTACTAAAGCAATTACTTATAAATTTTATTATGGGGTGATAATCAGCAAAAAAAGTTATAAAC
>JBMLRA010000076.1:0-3601 GCA_049241265.1 Chitinophagaceae bacterium | reverse complement strand
TCTTAGGTTTTGCAAAGCGTTAAATAATTAGTAATATTTTGTTTTAATGAAGTTATTTGAAATTATTTAGGAGTTATAAAATAGAACTCTCAGCAGTTAAAGGTTTTGCAAAAAATCAGTTAACCGTTAGGACCCACAGCGAAAATGATATTAAAGAATTAGTATTACCCTATTTATGAATAGGGAAACTAGGGAAAAAAGTCGTTATGTTTATCAAAAGGTTTTCTTTTGGTATTGAAAGATTAACAACATGCAGCCAATTGAAGCGAGTAAGTATTAGAGATTCTTTTTTGAAGAAACAGTTTTTTGGCAAATCATTTATTACTATTTAATAAATTAAGTAAGCATAGAAAATTTGTTCTAATTCATCCTATAATTTATAACTCACTATTCATCATTGTTAACCTCATATATATTTGCACAAATTTTTCAATGAGTAGTAAAGCAATAGAAAATAAAAGCACAGAAGAACGCAAGAAAATTCTTACTGAAAAAGCCATTCGTTTTTTTGATATTTATGGCGAAGAAATTAATTTAATAAAGCAATTAGTGGATATTAAATTAAATCAAATTGCACTTGCCTACACACAAAAAAATAATATTCCAAAAGAGTCTGTAAAGATTACTACACGTGTAAAATCGCTAAAAAGCTTTTTAAAAAAGTTGGAGAAAACTGATTGGAAAAACTTTAATTATCTAACAGAAATAGCAGCTGATTTAATTGGAGCTAGAATTGTTTGTTGGTTTTTAAATGATCGTTATGGTGTGTTTGATTACATTCAATCTTCTCAACAATTTAAGGTACATAAAAATACTGTAAAGGATTACATAAAAACGCCTAAACAATCAGGTTATCGTTCTATTCATTTGCTTACAGATGTTTGTTATGATAGATTAAATAATGGCAAAAAAGGAACGTTTCTATCAGCTTATGATATTCCTTGCGAAATACAAATAAGAACTAAAATACAAGATGTGTTTGGCGATTTAACACACGAGTTTCATTATAAAGAAGGACAAGAATTTAGTAAAGCCTTTAAAAAAATTGAAGAAATATTAGCCAATCAAGCAAATAGGCTTGCCCTTGAAGACAATGCCTTTATGATTTTGAGGGATATTTTTATGGAAGCTAACCAAACAATTCATTCCAATAAAGAAGGAATTACAGATAAAAATTAATTTTTAACGTGTACTCAAAAAATTATAATCCTTTAATAGGGTTTCTAAAAAATCTATGGGTTTTTGATTCGTTTTAATATCTAATACACTTATAATTTTTGTAGCAGTATTTTGTGCTAATTGATAATCTCTTTTTTTCGATAGAATATTGTAAATATTTCTAACCGTATTTAAATCTTTATCACTCAATCTCATTACCTGAGGATACAATACTGTATAATCATCCTCAACTTCCATAAAAACTGTTTCATTTAATATGTGTCTACTTTTTGTGCTAATTAATATGGTTCCTGCTGCAATATCTCCAAGCCTTTGTCCTTTTTTTGTAATTGCCATACATAAAATATCGGTTACAGCTAATAAAAATGTAAACAACATAAAAACGGCATATTGGTATTGAAATGTTATAATAATAAAAACCATTAGTACCATAATAATATCAGCCACACGTAGTAGCCACCTTAAAAGATATTGGCTAATTGTGGCATTACCACCTGTTTCGTTTATCACTCGCAGGTGTAGTAATTTTTTGCCAATAGTCTGTCCATTCATTGTGTATTCTAAAATCAATGGATAAAAACCAATTGGCAACATTAATATAGAAAAAATCCATTGATTCTCTAGCGTTCCATCGCTATTTGTTGTATATATAGAGTCAATTATTTTTATAGTGATTATAATGTAAATAACAGATATAACAACATCTACAAGCCAAGCTAATACACGTTTGTGAAAAGGGGCAGCAGTAAATTCTAAATCTATATTTAAATTGGTAGGTATCTTAATTTCTGACATCTAAAAAAAATAATACACAATAATCATTTATTATTTTTACTTATCAAAGAATTATAATATTAAAAAGGTTGTTGAAAACTAAATACCATAGTTATTCACATTTTATTGTTAATAAAATGCATTGCCATTATTTTTACAGACTAAATAATTTTTATGAGTGATTTAATGAATCAACTAAACGAAACTTTAAGCTATATTAAAAGCCGTGTAAATGTTACTGCTAAAGTTGGTATTGTTTTGGGTAGTGGCTTAGGAAATTTGTCGGAGGTAATTGAAGTTGAAACTGCCATACCATATACAGAAATACCACATTTCCCAACTAGCACTGTTAAGGGGCACGGAGGTAAATTATTATTTGGAAAACTAGGTGGTACAGATGTTATTTGTATGAGTGGTCGTTTTCATTTTTACGAAGGTTATTCTGCACAACAAGTTATTTTTCCTGTAAGAGTAATGAAACTTTTGGGTATTGAAACATTGCTTTTGTCAAATGCTGCTGGCGGTGTAAATCCAAATTATAAAGTTGGCGATTTAATGGTGATAAACGACCACATCAGTTTCTTTACTACTAATCCTTTAATTGGGAAAAATGTAGAAGAATTAGGAACCCGTTTTCCTGATATGAGTGAACCATATTGCCATGAATTAATTACAAAGGCTTTAACAATAGGAAAGCAGCACAATATTCAATTGCATCAGGGTGTTTATACTGCTGTTACAGGTCCCACATTTGAAACACATGCAGAATATCGCCTAATAAAAGTAATAGGAAGTGATGTTGTAGGTATGAGTACTGTGCAAGAATGTATTGCTGCTGTGCATTGTGGAATGAAGGTATTTGCAGTAAGCGTTGTTACAGATTTAGGCATAAGAGAAGATAATAATGTAATTACACACGAAGAAGTTTTACAGGCTGCAAAAGAAGCTGAACCAAAACTTACTTTATTGTTTACTGAATTAGCAAAAGCAGTAGGGTAGTTGTTAGTTTTTAATGGTAAAAGTGTAATTGGCAATAATCAATATGCAATAATTAAGTAATCAATAACTCATAATTTATAACACTCTTTCAACTATATAACCTTCCCCTGTCATTTAGTCCCAATAAGGATTTAGTGAAACAACAGTATTTTCAATTAAGCAGAAAATACCATCCCGATTTTGTGAGTAATGGAACAGATGAGGAAAAAGAAGAAGCATTGCAAACATCATCATTGGTTAATAAAGCCTATAAAATTTTTAACAACCAAGATGAAACAATAAAATATGTGTTGCAATTAAAAGAACTTTTGATTGAAGAAGAAAAGTTTGCTTTACCAAATGATTTTTTAATGGAGATGATGGAGTTGAATGAGCAATTGATGGATGCTAAAATGGAGGACGATAAAGAAGCGATTGAAAATTGTCAATTATTAATAGCTAATTGGCAAAATAAAGTTTATGAACCTGTTAAGGAAATTGTTGAAAGCAATATTTTTAGTGACATACCACAAGAAAAGTTGTTGCAAGTAAAAGAATATTATTTTAAGAAAAAATATATTTCGCGTATTTTGGATAGTACAAAATGATGCTGCATATTTGCAGCCCTTGCGATTTGATTAGGTAGCTAATTAAATAATTTGAAATCGCC
>JBMLRA010000075.1:9283-10691 GCA_049241265.1 Chitinophagaceae bacterium | reverse complement strand
AATGAATTAACTAAAATTATACGAGAACTTGTATGACGAAGAAGAAAATCTGCAGCTAACATTAGGTTTGGCATTATTGGGGCTTGACGAATATTGCCTGAGCATTTGTTCTTTATTGTGCTTCGGTTATGGGCTAACGGAATACTAATTAGCTTCGCTGAACTTTGTTTCCCCAACAAACGCCAAGCCTTTTTTTGTTAGCCGTTATTTTGGACAAAACCCTTTATCAAAAATGAAATACTTGTTTTTATTTACTTTCCTACCATTGTTTGTTTTGGGACAAGACCAAATTGAAACAACCATTATACCAAAACCATACAATCCAAAACCTTATTTTGACCAGCTAAATAAGACCAAACTTAAAAAAGTAATAATTATCTCTAAGCAAAAGCAAGACAACTTCAAAGACGACACTACATATGTTTATGAATATAATGAATATGGTCAGCAAGTGAGTTCACTTAGATATGAGAATAATAAAATCACCACAAAAACAATAATGAAATATGACAAGTATGACAACCAAATAGAGTGGAAAATATTTGAACCAAATCAAACACTAACTACTACAAATTTTTATTTCAATCAATTCAATCAACTTGATAGCACTAAACAAGTTTCTTATAGGGAAAAGAAAATTATACATACAAGTAGATACGCTTATCAATATGAAAATGGGAAATTAAAATTTAGGCAAATAATATTCAATAACATTTTAAATAGGGATGATTCGTACGATTATAACGATAGTTTATTAGTAAATTATAAAAGCATATTGAGTCCCGATGTTTATTTTGTTACAAATTATAGCTATGATAATTACAGCCACTTAGCTGAAATAAATACTACACATTTCTTTAACACAAAGTCTGAACTTTGGAACAAGAAGAACTTTAATTATCAAAATGGAAAATTAATTTCAGAGGAGGAACTGACCTATGACAACAAAAAAATATTTGCACACTATTACTACAACCTTGACAATAAACTGCAGAAAATAGTATCTACATTTGCAGAAAATAATCGAGACATTGAATTTGAATACAATGACTTTGATATTAAGGAAATAACTGTCAATACAAATTCTAACAGTACATATCTAAAATTCTATATTCCATTGCGACTTGAAAATGTAACTTTCCCAATTGTTTATAAAGAAAAATTCACCTATGACAAAGAAAATAACTTGATTAACAAAAAGAATTTCGTAAACGACGACTTAGTAAAAGAATCGGTTTACTTGATTGAATATTACAAATAAAAACAGCGGCGAACAAGAAGTTTGGCATTATCGGGGCTTGACGAATATTTCGGCGTTGTAGGTGTTCTTCACCAATCATATTTAATTAAATATCGCTATGTTTTGTTATTTGCTTATAAATTAATAATAAGCAAATAATTTTATAAG
>JBMLRA010000075.1:0-9273 GCA_049241265.1 Chitinophagaceae bacterium | reverse complement strand
AATGTAGCATAGTCAAATTGCTTATTCAACAATTATTATCCTTACACTATTCAACAGTTTTTAAATATCCATCACTACTTTGTTTAATAACTATACAGTAATATCAATATGCCACCCCACCCAAAGCCCAATGCATCTGTATTACAAAAAATGCTTTAAAATTCAATAGGCAACAACTGGGCAAGTAAATATGGTAGGCTGTTTACCCCAACTGTAAAACAAAAAATACTTGCAACCCAAAATATAGAACACTGCGAAAATTTTATTGAACAACAAAAAATGAATTATAACAGCATTAGGTAATAAGTAAGCAGCACTATAATAGTAACTTAATTGCCTAACTAATCATTAACAAAAATTGCTTTGGCACTTATAGCTACCTATTTCACAAAATAATGCCAATACTCCACAACAGCAGGTGGGTTAACATTAGCATAAGTAATTTTATCATAAATAGAAAAAGCACCACTGTTACAGTTAATGATGTCGCTATATGCTGTGTCTGCACCACTATTGTATATTTGAGCCAACTTATTGTTAATAATAAAATACTTTTCATTGGTTATTTGTCCATTGCTATGTGTAGTTGCTACTGTACCATTTGCAAAAAACTGCTTAAAAATTGCTTGATTGTAAAAAGTATCGTACTTATTGGGCTGGCTGCTAGTTGTAATAGTTTTATACCAAAGCCACTTACCCTGTATTAAAGTATTATAGTCAGGGGGATTATTAGTATCATCTTTTTTGCAGGCAAAAAAATGAAGCAAATTGCTAGTGATGTAATAGCTAATGCTTTATAACATTTCATTTTAGTGGTTATTTATTCAATTAAAAACTGTGTTCTATTACCTTTAAATTATCATTTTCAGGATATTGGGTTCTTGACATACGGGTAACTAATACTGTATATTTTGTGCAGCTACACATTAACAAAATAAATGCTGCAACAGAAAATTTAGACATAAAAGTTATTTTCTACACTAAAACGCATTTGAGCTATTTAATATTGCTATTATTAATTTAGCAAATGCAATAATAACGCATTAACAACAACCCACTTTATTGCCGATTTAATCACATTTTATATTAGATTGGGTGTGATACAGTTGTTTTGAAGTTATAAACCTACTTGGCTTTAACATTCGTTTTACAAATTAATATTACTACTTCCCCCAACCCCATTTTAAAAATTCAGGGAAAGCCCTGCCCCAAGTAGGTACATCATGTTTGCCATCATCCATTTGTAAATAATGTATGTGTTCGTTGGTGTAGCCTTTAGCTTTTAATTCTACAATTAAATCTAAAGCATCATCAATACTATCTATAATGCCATTATTATTTCTATCTGCAGTTTCATCAAGCACACCAGTTTGTATAAAAAATTTTAACCAAGGATGCATCATACCGTGTCTAACTTGCAAATGCATTAACCTATCTTTTTCATCATCATAACCATCGTCATACCCTTTTCTTCTCCACCATAAACTACCACTAAAAACACCTACTTTTTGAAATTCGCCAGCATGATTCCAAACAATATCCAATGCACTTAAACCTCCTAAAGAAAATCCTGCAAAAGATTTTTCTTTAAACGATGGGGTGTGATATTTTTTCCTTATGGCCGGTAATAATTCATCAAAAATAAATTTACCATATAAACCTGCCTTATTGCCAAAGCCTTTATAGTCTGCAGCATAGCTTGTTCCATATTCTCTTTTTCTATCTGCTCCACAATGTATTCCTACGCAAAAAATAGGCTCAATTTCATTTTTTTCAAATAAGTCGCTTAAAATTGAGTCAAAAGGCATTTTGGGTAAATCTTGTCCATCATTAATTAGAAGTAAACTCATTTGCTCGGGGTAAAGAAATCCTTTTGGTAGATATACATCATATACAACATCTCTTTCTAAATATTCAGAATAGATATGATTTTCTTCAATAATAATTTTAGATGCTATTGATTTTGTTTTCTCTGCATTCATAGTAATAACAGATATTTTGGTATAGTGCCAAAAATAGGGTTTGTAATTTTCTTACTAAAGAATATTAAAAAACAAATTACATCAAATACTTTTCTAACATCAAAATATTTACTATTATTGTTCCAATCAAACTAAAACAATTTAATTATGAAAAAAATTGGTATTCTACACGGTAAGGAAAGAAGTTTTCCAGAAGCGATTGTTGAAAGAATTAACAGTAAAGCAATACCAGGTATTGTTGCAGAACCTGTAACTATCAATAAAGTAATGCAAGGCGAGCCTACTGAATATGCTGTTATTATAGATAGAATCAGTCAAGACGTTCCATTTTACCGAGCTTATTTAAAAAATGCTGCATTATGTGGCACAGCAGTAATCAACAATCCATTTTGGTGGAGTGCAGATGAGAAATTTTTCAATAACTGTTTAGCTACCAAAATTGGTGTACCCGTTCCCAAAACTGTTATCCTACCAAGCCATGAACTGCCTACTGACACTAGTAGTGAAAGTTTTGCAAACCTTGCATACCCATTAGATTGGAAAGGTATTTTCGAGTATATTGGTTTTCCGGCATATATGAAGCCACACGCTGGTGGAGGATGGAAAAGTGTGTACCAATTAAACAGTTTAGAAGAATTTTTTGAAAAGCATGCCGAAACAGAACAATTGGTAATGATGCTTCAAGAAGAAATTAAGTTTGAAGAATATTATAGATGTTATTGCATTGGTGGTAAACACGTAAGAATCATGCCTTATGAACCACGCAACCCACATCATTTACGTTATGTTGCAGACTTTACCCCAACTGAAGAACGATTGGCTCAAATGGAAGAAATTGTATTAAGAATATGCAGATACTTAGGTTATGATTTTAATACTGTAGAATTAGCTGTTCGTGATGGAGTTCCTTATGCTATTGACTTCTGTAATCCTGCACCTGATGCTGAAGTAACAAGCGTTGGTGAAGAAAATTTTGCTTGGGTAGTTGAAACTGCTGCAAATTTTGCTATTGAAAAAGCACAAAATCATAAAGAAGGAGAAGACAATTTAACTTGGGGAGAATACATAAAACGAAGTAGCAATAATCAAAAACTTTTCTTTCAAGCCAAGGATTTATAAGCAAGCTAAAAAAGTAAAAACAATTTAATAACACACATAAACTAGCGTATGGCAAACATTAACTACCGTCATTTTACATTGGGTGTTGAAGAAGAATATATGGTTATTGACCCTGTTACTAGAGAGTTGAAAAGCCACGAACAAAAAATTGTTCACGAAGGACATAAAATAATTAAAGACAAGGTTAAGGCAGAAATGCACCAAGCTGTTGTTGAAGTTGGCACAGATATTTGCAAAGACATTGAAGAAGCATACAAAGATGTTGCAACACTTAGGAGCACTATATCGCAAATTGCTGGCGAACTTGGTTTAAAAATGGGTGCAGCTGGCACTCATCCATTTAGCCATTGGGATAGTCAATTAATTACAGACCACGTTCGTTACCACCAAATAGTAAATGAATTACAGGAAGCTGCACGTAGCAATTTAATTTTTGGTTTACACGTTCATGTTGGTATGATGGATAGAAAATTAGCTATTCACATTGCTAATAGTGCAAGATATTTTTTGCCTCACGTTTATGCGTTAAGTACTAATTCTCCATTTTGGGAAGGAAGAAAAACAGGCTATAAATCATTTAGAACAAAAGTCTTCGACAAATTCCCAAGAACAGGTATACCTGACTATTTTGAAAGTATTGAAGCCTATGACAACTATGTAAATCTTCTTATCAAAACAAATTGCATCGACAATGCTAAAAAAATTTGGTGGGATTTACGTGTACACCCATTTTTTGATACAGTTGAATTTAGAATTTGTGATGTTCCAATGACCATAATGGAAACAATCACAATCGCAGCACTTTTTCAGGCTATATGTGCTAAATTGTATAAATTAAGAAATGCTAACCAAAACTATATAATGTACCAACGTGCATTAATTAATGAAAATAAATGGCGTGCTGGTAGATATGGAATTGATGGAACATTAATTGATTTTGGGAAAGAAGCTGAAGTGAATACGCGTTTATTAATTTATGAATTACTAGAATTTGTTGATGATGTTGTTGATGATTTGGGCAGCAGACACGCAATTAATTATGTTCATAAAATGCTTGAAAATGGCACTGGTGCTGATAGACAACTAAAGGTTTATGAACAATCAAATGATTTAGTAAAGGTTGTTGATTACATTACAGGACAATTTTTAGTGCCTTAATAAAAACACATTATGCATAAAAAAACTACGCTAATTGGCGTAGTTTTTTTATGCATAAATTATTACTAATTATCTAATGTCATCTGCAGCATCTTTATTGTATGCCTTAATTATTGCTTTAACCAACCTGTGTCTCACCACATCCTCTTCACTTAATTCAATATGTGAAATTCCTTCTATATTTTGTAAAATTCTTGATGCTTTATGTAAGCCACTTTGCATATTTCGTGGTAAATCAATTTGGGTAGGATCGCCAGTAATAATGGCTTTAGCATTAGCACCTATACGTGTTAAAAACATTTTAAGTTGTAAATCGTTGGTATTTTGAGCTTCGTCTAAAATAATAAATGCGTTATCCAAAGTTCGTCCTCGCATAAACGCCAATGGTGCAATTTCAATAGTTCTAGTACTCATATAGTAACCTAGTTTATCAGCAGGGATCATATCATCCAAAGCATCATATAGAGGTCGTAAATATGGGTCAATTTTTTCTTTTAAATCACCTGGAAGAAATCCCAAATTCTCTCCAGCCTCAACAGCTGGTCTTGTTAAAATAATTTTCTTTACCACCTTATTTTTCAAAGCCCTAACAGCTAATGCAACAGCAGTGTAGGTTTTACCAGTTCCAGCTGGTCCAATTGCAAAAACAATATCATTTTTATCGGCAGCTGCAACCATTTTTTTCTGGTTTACAGTTCTTGCCCTTACTGTTTTACCATTTGGACCAAATACAAGAATATCGTTAGGATTTTTATCTACAAAATTGTCCACTGTTTCTGCATCATCACCCCCCAAAATTTGTTCAAAGTATTGGTCACTCAAATGTCCATTTCTTTCTAAATACTGGATTATTAAATCAATTTTTTCTTTTGCTGAATCAATGAGTTCTGGTGCACCACTCATTTTTATTTGCGTACCTCTTGAAAGAATTTTTAAAAGAGGAAACTTCTTTTTAAGCAAATCTAACTTCCTATTATTAACGCCAAAAAATTCAATTGGGTTTACGGTTTCTAAGTTGATAATTGTATCTGTCAATGTTTAAATTTTTGTTTAGCTAATCTAGTTATTATTGTCTCTCAAATTCTGCATTGAATAAAAATAAAAATTATTCAATGTTTATGCACAAGAGTTAATTACCAAAGAAACGTTTAATAAGCCTATTAAATAAAATTTTAAGTTAACATTTTATCAACCTCCTAAATTTGTTAAATGAAGAAGACAATACTATTAGTAATAATTATATTCGCTATAAAAAATATCAACGCCCAATCACAAAAAATATGGACACTTAGACAATGCGTTGATTATGCAATAAAAAATAATATATCTGTAAAGCAAGCCGACATTCAAGCAAGAATTGCTGCACTACAATTAAAGCAAGCTCAATATTATCAATTACCAAGTGCCAGCTTTAGCACTGGCTTGTACCCACAGTTTGGTAGAACTATTGATAGAACTACAAATAGTTATTCTAATACTTCTATAGTTTCTCAAAATTATTCTTTACAAGGTAGTGTTGAAATTTACAGTTGGGGCAAACTAAAAAATAATATTGCTGCTAGTACTTTTAACGCCAAAGCAGCACTAGCAGATATTGAAAAAACAGCAAATGATGTTGCCTTAAATGTGGCTACATATTACTTGCAAATTTTAGCATCCTATCAACAAATTAAAATTGCTGAAGTTCAAATTACTACCACAAAAAATAATTTAAATGCTACAAGAAAAAAAGTTGATGCTGGCAGTTTACCAGAATTAAATGCTTTAGAATTTGAATCTCAACTTGCAGTAGATAGTAATAACTTAGTGAGTGCCATTACTAGTTATTCTCAAACATTACTTGCTTTAAAAGGAGTTTTAAACATAGACGCTGCTTTGCCATTTGAAGTTGAAATACCTAATATTGATAAAATACCACTTGAAAACTTGCTAGAATTACAGCCTGAAAATGTTTACAAATTAGCCTTAGACAATCAACCCTCAATTAAAGCGAATAAGTTAAGAATAAATGCTTCTGAAAAAAACACCCAAGCCAGCAAAGCTGCTTTATTGCCTTCGATTTCTGGTAGTTACAGTTTAGGTACTAACTATACAAATAGAGCTGAGGAAATTACTGGAGTAAGCATTAAACCAACAATAATTGGCAATGTAAATGTTGCTGGAAATAATTACGATGTATTTACTAATTACCCTGAGTATTCAACGGCAAAATCAAAATATTTTTCGCAACTAAGCAACAATTTTGGACAAAATTTAGGAGTCAATATTTCTGTACCAATTTTTAATTATGGAGCTAATAAAATTAACTATGAACAAAGCAAATTGAACTTACAGAATACAAAAATTTTAGAGGAACAAATAGAACAAAAACTAAAGCTTGATATTTATACTGCTTATAGCAATGCTGTTAATGCATTTCAAAAGTTTAATGCAAGCAAAAAACAAGTGGAACTAGCACAAAAAACTTTTGACTTTGCCAATAAAAGATATGATGTTGGGCTATTGAATACAATAGATTTAATTACTAATCAAAATAACTTATTGAGAGCGAAAACGCAAAACCTAGCAGACCAATATGATTATGTCTTTAAAATGAAATTGTTGGAATTTTATAAAGGACAAGGCTTAAAACTTTAAACTAGTTTTTATAGTATTGACCAGTAATTAATTTAAAAACTCTACCTTCTTGAAATTGTTTAAAAAGAGTTACTTCAGATGCGTGTGTATCTGCCCAAGATTTATACTGAACAGGATTTATAGCCACACCAAATAACCATTGATTGTAAGCATCGAACAATCCTTCACGAACTAAAAATCTTTGTTGATCAAACAGTCTAAATGGAAAGTTTTCATTCTTTTTTTCATAGAACCAAGTTAATATAAACTTAGTTCTAATAGCTGTAAGATAAGCTGCTGTAAGGCTTTCTGAGCTATTACCTAATGTTTGCAAAACTGTTTTTTCAAACTGATTTTTAGTGTTTTTGCCTGCATCGCCCAGGTATAACACTTTCTTGTATGCATCAACTATTAATTCTTTTATTTCTGCAGTTTTCGTAGTGTAACTTTCTAGGTTTACAAAAATTTCACCATAAATAATAGCCCAAAACAACTGGTTATTTTTACTATAATACATTGCTGCATTATAATAATTAGCTGGATAGTTAGGGTCCACTTCAATACCTTTTTCCCAGTTTTTAATGGCGTCATTATTTCTTTTTTCAATCATATTCAAGTCAGCCAGTTCATTATAGAGTACACCACTGTTTGGATATTTTGCAAGTCCTATTTTATAAAGTTTATCACAATCTTTATATAATGCAATTGCTTTATAATTCATACCTAACAACTGATAATCTTGTTCATCAACACTAGAATCTGCTATTAACTTTTTGGATAATTCAATACTTTTTGCAAAATCTCGTTTCAAAAAACATAAATAAGCAAAGTCTTTTTGAGCAACAATATTGTTTGGCTCATTATTCAACAATTTGTTAAATACTAGTGTTGCATTTTCGTAATCTCCTTCATTCATAAGGCTTCTAGCCGTTTTATACAAATCGCTTGTTGGCTGAGAAATCACAACAGAACTAACAAGTAGAAAACAAAAAACAAAAATATTTTTCATATATAAAAGTGCCTTAATGCATTATTTTAATAAATCAAATGTGTTAATAAACCGTCTCTCAACTTAGGTTCAAACCAAGTACTTTTTGGTGGCATTACATTACCACTATCTGCAATATCAAAAAGTTGATTAATCGTTACAGGGTATAAACTAATAGCAGCTGTCATTTCGCCACTATTTACTCTTTTTTCGAGTTCGCCCAAACCACGAATACCACCTACAAAATCTACTCGTTTATCTGTTCGTTGATCAACAATATTTAATAATGGAGTAAAAATATTTTCTTGCAAAATAGTAACATCTAAAATACCAATTGGGTCATTGGTATATGTGTGTTCACGAGAGGTTAATTTGTACCAATTTCCATCAACATATAAACCAAAAGTGTGCAGTGTTGCTGGTTTATAAGCTTCTTTACCAATCAATCTTACGATAAATTTTTCGTTTAATTTCTCTAAAAATTCAGCCGTAGATAATCCGTTCAAATCTTTTACAACCCTGTTGTAATCCATTATTAGCAGTTGATTTGATGGAAATAGTGTGGTTAAAAAATAATCACTTGCAAGTGTTTTATTTTCACCCAAGGCTTGCCTTACTTTTGCTGCACTTGCTGCTCTGTGATGCCCATCAGCAATATATGTACAAGGAATTTGTGTGTTGAATAAATTAGAAATATTGGCAATAGTTGCATCATCATTTATCACCCAAATAGTATGTTGAATGTCATCATCTGCAATAAAATCATAGATTGGATTTTTAACGGTTTTCCAATTTTGAATAATAGCATCTACCTCATCATTATTTCTATAAGCCAAAAACACATTACCCGTTTGTGCACCTGTAGTTTTAATATGATTGATTCTATCCTGTTCTTTTTCTGGACGAGTAAACTCGTGTTTCTTAATGATGTTGTTTTCATAATCATCTACGCTGCTCACACACACCAAACCTGTTTGTGGCCTACCATTCATTATTAATTGATACACATAGTAGCATTCTTTATTATCCTGAAATAAAATATTTCTACTAACAAAAAACTCTAAATTTTCTTTAGCTTTTTCATACACAATTTGTGTGTGTATATCTATCGTTTCTGGCAAGGAAATTTCACTCTTTGTAATGTTTAAAAATGAATGTGAGTTACCTTGAATTTCTACTCTTGCTTCTGCACTATTCAACACATCATAGGGACGACTTGCTACTTGTTTCGCAAATTGCACTTCTGGTCTTAATGCTTTAAATGGTTTTATTATGCTCATAATTTTCCTCTATGTTAAATCGTAAATATTTATCCTTTTTTATTTGCAAAATCTTTTGCTAAATCACAAAATGCCTCAACACTCGAAAACTCCAAAGCATTGTACATACTCACTCTTATGCCACCAACTG
>JBMLRA010000074.1:0-2599 GCA_049241265.1 Chitinophagaceae bacterium | reverse complement strand
CAAAAAAAATCCTCACAAAATTGTGAGGAGTAAAAGAAGCGGAGGGAAAGGGATTTGTAACAGCCCTTAAAACTCTTTGCTAATAACACTTTCTAAAGAAAAGAAAACTTGGGTAACCGAATTTTCCCCCTTGCCAATTCAAACTATTTAAACGTAAATCGTATGATGCAAATTTAAGTGAATATCTCAATTAAAGCAACTAAACCTTACTATTTTTTGAACAAGTTTACAATATGGCAAAGGGTTTTAGGCGATTTAGAACCACTATAAACTATCCCAAAAGTAACGGCTGCACCTGTTCCATTTTTAAACCTGTGTAATTGCAAAACTCTTCGACACTAATGAACTGATGTTCTTGTTTGCTGAGTGTGTCTTTAATCTTTTGCAGTAACATTCGGCTGTATCTTTCACTTTTGCCAGTGATACGCTGCACATCTTTTGGGTAAACACAAAGCCTTACAGTCTCTATTCTCATACATTACCTATGCTTTTGTTATACTTTACCAATAAAGGTAATATTGACTAAGCAAATATATTAAACTACTAAAATAGTTAGTTGCAGCAATAAATACATATTTCGGCAATAAGTGTTTATAACGGAAGTGGGTTGCATGTTGAATACACAAAGTGTTGAAGCTTTGGGATATGAAACACATACAAACATTGATTTTGATGGTTGCAATTTGCTTTATTGTAAATGCACAACTGGTAGTAAAGGTAATTGACGGTGACACCTATAAAGTGTTGTTAAATGGCAAACTGAAAAACGTTCGACTGGTAAACGTTGATGCACCAGAACTTGACCAGTATTTTGGCATAGCTGTAAGGGATAGTGTAGCAAAACTGATACAAGGCTCTTTTATTACATTACAGCTACATAGCAAGGATATTTATGGGAGAACCATAGTATCTGCTACCTATAAAGGAATGAGTTTAGATAGCCTTTTGATTGCTAAAGGATGGGCTTTTTTTTACACCTCTTATTCAAAAAATACTGATTTGAAATATTACGAAGCTGCAGTAAGACTGAAAGGCTTGGGTATTTGGAAATGTGCACATCCTGTACCTCCTTGAGTTTGGCGAAAGCTGAATAAGCGTAATAAGAGGCTTTATGAAATGTGCCAATAAACATTTCGATTTATTGATTTTAATTTTTAGAAAATGGCAAAACAAAAAGGGATTTTAAAGTTGGAAGGTACTATTGGAGATATTACCTTTTACAAAAGCCAGGATGGATTTTTGGCTAAAGGCAAAGGCGGTATAGCTGCTGAAAGAATTGCCAATGACCCCAAGTTTCAGAGAACCCGTGAGAATGGTAATGAATTTGGAAGTGCTGGTAAAGCTGGCAAAGTGTTGAGGAACTCGCTGAGGGTGTTATTGCAAAACTCTCGTGATAACAGAATGGTGAGTCGATTGACAAAGAAAATGGTTGAAGTGATTCAAGCTGATTTAACTAGTGTACGTGGACAAAGAAATGTGATTGATGGGGAAGCTGAATTGCTTGAAGGCTTTGACTTTAATATCAATGCACGACTAAGCAACACATTGTATGCTCCCTACACTTTAACTATTGACAGGGTTGCAGGTACACTTACAGTGAACCTTGCAAGTTTTATTCCTAGTGTAATGATTGCTGCACCAAATGGCACAACTCATTTTAAAATTGTTGCTGCTGGAATGGAAGTGGATTTTGAGAATGAAACTTTTGTTACTGATAACAATGCAAGTGTTGTGTTAGCTTGGGATGCAACTGCAACTGCAGTACTTAACCTAGATAACAGTGTTACACCAAATAGCACACACCCATTGTTTTTGGTGTTGGGTATTGAGTTTTTTCAGGATGTTAATGGCGTGAAATATCCGTTGAAAAACGGTGCATTTAATGCCTTAACTATCGTAAAAGTAAGTGGCGTGTAATACAAGTGTTTAGTAAAAAGTATTTAGTAATTAGACAAAACTAAAAAGAAATAAAAATTTAAAAATGGAACTGGATTTATTAAGAACATATTATCCCAAAGGAACGAATGGCAGTTTGTTGGTAAATGGAGTTGGCTTATGCCATACTATTGAACTGCCTTGGAAAAATAATGAGCAAGGTGTGAGTTGTATTCCTGAGGGAAAATATGAATTAGTAAAGCGATACAGCCCCAAGTTTAAATGGCATTTGTGGGTGCAACATGTTCCCAATAGGGACATGATTTTGATACACCCTTACAATGATGCTATCAAAGAAGCAAAGGGCTGTATTGCACCAGTGACTACTATTACAGGTGAAGGCAAGGGCAATTGTTCGAGAGTGGTATTTGAGAAGTTGAAGGCCTTTGTCTTTCCTGTTTTAGAGCGAGGTGAAAAAGTGTTTTTAATTATTAAGAAGAAAGGTATTTAGTCTTTAGTTATTATTATTTAGTCATTAGTCATTAGTATTTGGTTTTTGGTGTTTAGTATTTATCAATTAGAAAAAGTAAAATTTATGAAACAAATTATTAATAGAGCAAAAGCTCCTACCCCAAAATTCTTTAAGAAACTTCGTAACATTGGATTAACGCTTGCAGCAATAAGTACAGCCATTATAACTGCACCTGTGGCTTTACCAGCAGCT
>JBMLRA010000073.1:0-1453 GCA_049241265.1 Chitinophagaceae bacterium | reverse complement strand
CGAATCTGAAGATCCCATAATTGGTACTTTATGTTCCACTGAAATTTCATGGCTTCTTTCATATTGATTATAATTTGCTGTACCCAAACCAATGTTGCCAGTCCATTTTGTTGTTACATCATAACAATGCTGCTTTTTCATTTTAAAGTTTTTAGTAGAGTAAAAATAAAAAAACTAAGGCTGTCTACACTAAGTTAGACAGCCTTAATTTTTAAAGCAATTAAATGCAATTAAAGTTTCACAAATTTATGTATGGTTGTGTTACAACCATTGTTGCAAATTGCTTTAATAAAGTAATTTCCTGTTGATAAATTACTAATATTAAGATTTACATTGTTGTTACCAGAAGCAATATTTACAGGTTGTTGTTGAACAATTTTACCTTGCAAATCAGTAATAACCATGGTTACTTTTTCATTAGTAGGTGTACTTAATTGTATCGTCAACTGATTGTTTGCAGGGTTTGGATACAAACCATCAATCTCTATTTTATTAACTAATTTACCTTTAATAGCAACAACATTACTTAATGTAGTTTTACCGTCTTTATCTTCTTGTTTTAAACGATAGTAATTGTTGCCAGTTAATGGTTTTTCATCAATAAAATTATAGGCTATATTGCTCGTACTACTTCCACTAACTGCTTTAGTAGCAACATATCCAATATTAGAAAATTTATAACCATCTGCACTACGCTCTATATAAAAACCTTTATTATTGGTTTCATTAGCAGTTGTAAATTGCAGTTTATTAACTAAACCGTCTTTTGTACCACTAAATTGCAATAAGTAAACTGGTAATGGTGTACAACCTGGTGTATTATCAACTGTAGCAACCACTGCAGTTCTGGCACTTTCGCAACCAAAGCCAGCCATTGGAACGGCAAGACCAGCATTACTTGCCCCTAATGTTAAGTTTACAATCTCAAAGTCGGCTGAGTTATTATTATCTAATGATCCTTTTCTTGACACAGATTGAGTTGCTGCAACTGTAGCGATATCTACGCCATTACCTGACCATTGTGTACCAAGTGTATATGCAGTTCCACCAAGTGTAACATTCATACTACTAATATTTGCTGCTTGCCAGTTTAAGAACACTGCATCTCTGATAATATTGTTGTTATCTACAATAATTACCCAACCAGAAAAAGTTGGAAATGCTCCCGGGTTCCAAAGAATATTTGATCCCCAGTAATTTGGACCAGCAGTGTTATCTGTATAAGTTCTTGTAGCACCACTAGCTAAAGAGCCTGATAAAGTGGCCACATTAGGATTTACAGCATTAATGTTGGCATAATCATTACTAACATATATTTTCCATCCTGTAACATCAACAGAACTTGGAGAAACATTTTGTATTTCAAATTTATCATCAACTCCTAAATCTAATTCTGTAATTTGTATTGGCGAAGCTCCAACAGAACCACTTGTACTAGCAGCTACATAGTAAG
>JBMLRA010000072.1:0-7224 GCA_049241265.1 Chitinophagaceae bacterium | reverse complement strand
GTATCTACAAATGATATGTTTACATTAGGAGATTATGCATCGTATAAGAATCTGGTTTTTAATCTTGGCTTTTACAGCCAGAAAGAGAATATTAATTTAAGATTGAAGAATTTGAAGTTGAGAGTGTATGGTGTAAAGTAATACTGTTCTCTTTTATTCCAAATATCCACAACACAATTACTCAAAAACTTTTGAGTTATGTTTGCAGCCATTAAAACGAGGAACAAGTTATGGCGTTAATTAGAAGTATTTCAGGTATTCGTGGTACAATTGGTGGTAAAGTTGGCGAAGGTTTGTCGCCTTTAGATGTTGTTAAATATGCTGCTGCTTATGGCACTTGGCTTTTACAGCAAAATAATCCAAGCAAAAAAGTAGTAATTGGTAGAGATGGAAGAATCAGTGGCGAAATGGTTCAGAATATTGTTGTAAGCACATTAAATGCTTTGGGTATCGATGTTGTTGATGTTGGTTTAAGTACCACCCCAACTGTTGAAATGGCTGTTGTATTTGAACAAGCTGCTGGTGGCATTATTTTAACGGCAAGCCATAATCCTAAAGAATGGAATGCACTAAAATTATTGAATAGCAAGGGCGAATTTATTAATGCTGAAGATGGGCAAAAAGTTTTAGACATTGCCGAGGCTAATGATTTTGATTTTGTTGGTGTGGATAAATTAGGCTCTTATTCAAAAAATGAAACAGCATTGCAGCAGCATATAGATGCAATTGTAAAATATCCTTTGGTAGATGTTGCAGCTATTTCAAATAAAAAATTCAAGGTGGTTGTTGATGCTATTAATAGCACAGGTGCATTTGCTGTGCCACAATTATTAAAAGCAATTGGGGTTGAAGATATTGTTGTGTTGAATGGAGAAGTAAATGGAAATTTTGCTCACAATCCTGAGCCTTTGCCACAACACTTAACTGAGCTTTGTCAGGAAGTAGAAAGACAAAAAGCTGATTTAGGAATTGCAGTAGACCCTGATGTTGACAGACTTTGTTTTGTTACAGAAGATGGATTGCTTTTTGGTGAAGAATATACTTTGGTAGCAGTTGCTGATTATATTTTAAAGCATAGAAAAGGTAATACTGTAAGCAATATGTCTTCTACAAAAGCATTGAAAGATGTAACACTTAAAAATGGTGGAATGTATACGCCATCTGCAGTAGGAGAAGTTAATGTTGTAAACAAAATGAAAGCTACCAATGCTGTAATTGGTGGAGAAGGTAATGGTGGAATTATTGTTCCTGATTTGCATTATGGGCGTGATGCTTTAATTGGTATTGCATTGTTTTTAACGCATCTTGCCAAAGAAAATAAAACAGCTCGCCAGTTAAGAAATTCTTACCCCGATTATTTTATTAGTAAAAATAAAATTGATTTAACCGCAGGCTTTGATATTGAAAAAATATTTACACACGTTAAATCAAAATACAAAAACAATCCTATCAATACTGAAGATGGACTGAAGATTGAGTTTGAGAATGATTGGGTACACCTTAGAACCAGCAATACAGAGCCAATCATCAGAATTTATAGCGAAAGTAATTTTGCAACAACTGCAGAAAATATTGCACGAAGAATGATGCAAGATATCAGTGAAGCACTTTAATACATTTAGCAATTAGTAGTTAACAATAGCCAATTACTAATTGCTAATTACTAACTACCAACTACTGCTTTAATGCAAATTGAATTACAAAATATTGGCAAAAAGTATAATAAAGATTGGATTTTTAGGAATCTGAATTATGAATTTAAGTCTGGTAATTCTTATGCTGTAACTGGGCATAATGGGAGTGGGAAAAGTACTTTGCTGCAAATAATTTCTGGGTTTGTTTTGCCAACTGAGGGACAAGCGTTTTGTGATGAATTTCATTCAAATATTCTATACCAACAAATAGCTATTGCAGCTCCTTATCTTGAACTAATTGAAGAAATGACTGCAATAGAATTTTTGCAATTTCACCAACATTTTAAATCTTTTATTGGCAATATTTCAATGCCACAAATTCTTGAAGAAGTCCAGCTTTCACAGGCTGCTAATAAACAAATAAGATACTTTAGCAGTGGTATGAAACAAAGGTTAAAACTTGCACAAGCTTTTTTTAGCAATACTAAAGTTTTGCTGTTAGATGAGCCAACTTCGAATTTAGATAAACAAGGTATTAACTTGTATCTTCAGCTAATTAAGCAATACTCGAATGATAGACTTGTTATTATTTGCAGCAATGATGAAAATGAATACTCTTTCTGCAATCAAAAATTAGAAATTGGTAAATAGTAATTCATAAATTAATTCAATGAAAACTATAACCTCAAACCAAAATTTAACTAAGGTATATAGTTTTATTATTGCATCATTTTTCTTGATTGCTAAAATAATATCCTGGAAATTATGGTTAGCAGATAGAACATTTCCTTTAGTTCCTGTATTTGATTTCTTGCTATACACGCCAACCTTTTTTCACCAAATTTTATTTTTTGTTTCTATTGTATGTTTGTCTATAATACTTATAAAACCTGAGAAATATTGGTTGTATTTAGTATTGATTGTAACAGAAACAATATCTTGCATTTTAGATCAAAACAGATGGCAGCCTTGGGAATACCAATATGTATTTATGTTCCTTGTTTTGTTTGTAAATAGAAAGGAACAAGATAGAAATTCCTATTTATTCCTAATCATTTTATCGTCAATTTACTTTTACAGTGGCTTGCAAAAAGTAAATCCACATTTTATTAATAATGTTTGGCTGCAAACCATTGCAGAAGACTATTTGCATTTGCCAAAGGCATTTTTACAAAATCAATACTTTATTCGTTTAGGTTATATCATTCCTTTGTTTGAAATATTATGTGCTGTAGGACTGTGGGTTAAAGCTGTAAGAAATATTTCAATTTTTGGTCTCATCACAACACACGTTTTTATATTGTTACTAATTGGACCTATAGGTTTAAATTACAACATAATAGTTTGGCCTTGGAATATTGCAATGATATTATTGCTTTACACTTTTTTAGATAAAAACATTAGTGTATTTGACTTCAAAAATATATTCAAAAATAAGTGTAGTATAGCCATAGCATTTGTGTGGATTATTTTGCCAGCATTGAATTTTGTGGGCTATTGGGATTATTATTTTTCATCAAGCCTTTATTCTGCAAGAATTGATATTTGCAGTATTAAAATTCACAATCCACCACAAAATTTTGAATTAAAAAAATATTATTCAGCAAAGGATAGTACCACAAATCAAGAAACTATTTTAGTGCAGGATTGGGCGTTAAAAGAGCTTAATACACCACCTTGTCCACAAGCAAGAGTTTATAGGAAAATCAAACAAATGTGGTTAAAGAAATATCCTTTGGTAAATGCTAGCTTTTACCTTTACGATTATTCTAAAGGAAGAATGATAAAAACCGAGTTATAGTTACATATAAATAATTTATTTTGAAAAATTTTTTGCAACAAGTACATCAATCAAAAAGAATTGCATACATATTCATCATAGGCTTATTGGTGCAATTAGTTTATTGTATTACCTCTGTTGGATACTTTCATCCTGACCAACATTTTCAAGTAATAGAATTTTCATCTTTGCAATTGCATTTACCAAATGCAGCTGGTGCTGTTTGGGAGCTTGAAAGTTCTATTCGTCCAACATTGCAGGTTTATATTTTTACAGGTTTTCGTTCTTTATGTCATTGGATTTCTATTGATAACCCTTTCACTATTTTAACATTGTTAAGAGTTTTTCAAGGCATTTTGTTTTACATAGTTTTAAATGCAATAGTATTGTGGTATTATAAAAACAGAACAGAAAGAACTATTGCAACTGTTTTATTTCTACTCAATTTTTCTTGGATTTTAATTTATACAAGAACGTTGTTTAGCTCTGAAACACTCTCTGCTATTGTATTTTTCCCTTCTATTGTATATTTTCATAAACAATATCTTGAAAGAAATCTCAACTTTATTAAATGCCTTTTAATTGGTTTTTTTATTGCTATTGCATTCTATTTGCGTTTTCAAATTGGCTTTGCAATCATTGGTTTTGGTATTTGGATTTTTTTTCTTGAAAAGCAGTTTAAATATTCTTTGCAAATTTTATTAGGTTTTTGTTTTGGTATTGCATTGAATGTTTTTTTAGATTATGAGTTCTACCACAAACTTGTTTTTACACCTTATTTATATTTTAAAGTAAACTTGTTGCAAGGTGTTGCAGCATCGTTTGGCGAAAAGTCATTTACTTATTATTTATTTATTTTAATGGCTATAGTTTTAGCACCATTTATTAGTATTGTTTTGTTTTATCAGTTTATTAAAACAAGCTTATTAAAGCTAAAACATCCTTTGGTATTAAGCACATTATTATTCATTCTTGGACATTGTTTAGTGGGGCATAAAGAAGAACGTTTTATGTTCTCCATCTTTAGCATTATACCAATTATTATTGGGTTCAACGATAATGCGTTTAGTTTTTTAGATGCCGATAATAAGTGGAGAAAAATAGTGAAGCCTATTGTTGTTTTTAGTTTGGTATTGAACTTTGTTTTACTAATACTTTTCATTTTCACACCTTACTCTCAAAGCATTCATTTTATTGGCAAAATGAATAATCAATTTAAAGAGAAGCAAGTAAAAGTGTATTGCTACGAAAGAACACCACTGCAAACAGAAAGTCATTTGCCACTTACTTATTATAGCAGTGCATTAAGCAATGTTCAGTTTGTTGAAACTAAAAATATTGATTCTATTTCAAAGCTTAATGAAGGAACCATTTGGGTAACATCAACCTTTAACGATATACAAGATAATTTTGGTAAACTTGATAGCTTAGGCTGTAAACAACAACTGTATTCATCGTCAATGTTGTGGAATATTAATTTATTCCTCAAACAAAAAAAGATGAATACAGTAAATGATATTTGGGTTTTATATAAGCTTGAGAAAAGTAAATAACTACATCCTTTCTGGCACATCAATACCTAATAAATACATTCCTTTTTTAATAGAGTTAGCAGCTTGTTGTGCTAATTGTATACGAAGTATTTTCTTTTCTTCGCTTTCTGCATTTGCAATTGAATGTTCTGTGTAAAATGAGTTAAATGTTTTAGCTAAATTGAATACATATATTGCAATTTTAGAAGGGTCGTGTTCAGCAGCAGCTTCTTCAATAATTGCAGGAAATTGTTCCAGTGTTATCACTAATTCTTTTTCTAATGAAAGTAAGGACTGAGTGTACTCACTCTTTCCATCAATCTTTTCATTTTCTAATTTCCTCAATACACTTTTAATTCTTGCATAAGTGTATTGCACAAAAGGTCCAGTAAAGCCGTGAAAATCTATACTCTCTTCAGGATTAAAAATCATTTTCTTTCTTGGGTCAACTCTTAGTAAAAAGAATTTTAATGCACCCAAACCAATAGTAGTATAAAGCTTTTCTAATTCTTCATTTGTAAAGTCTTTTACTTTGCCTAATTCCTCAGTTCTTTGTTTTGAAATATTAATCATTTCATTAACAATATCATCAGCATCAACAACAGTTCCTTCTCGGCTTTTCATTTTACCAGTTGGTAATTCTACCATTCCATAGCTTAAATGTTCAATTCCATCGGCACTTGGCAATTGTAATTTCTGGCAAATAAGTTTCAAAACTTTCATATGATAGTTTTGCTCATCACCAATTACATAAATGCTTTTATCACAACCATACTCATCAAATTTTTGTTCTGCTAAACCAATATCTTGTGTTATATAAACACTTGTTCCATCTTTACGTTGAACAATTTTTCTATCTAATCCATCATTTGTTAAATCTATCCAAACACTGTTATCTGCATCTTGAACAAATACTTTTTTTGCTAGACCTTCCTGCACAATTTTTTTACCTAATAAGTAAGTATTGCTTTCGTAATATGTTTTATAAAAATCAGCTCCTATAGTTTTATAAGTAGCATCAAAACCTTCATAAACCCAACTATTCATTTCTTTCCAAAGCTCTATTACTGCTGGCTTTCCTGCTTCCCAATCAAGCAACATTTGTTGTGTGGCTTTCATAATTGGAGCTTCTTTTTCAGCTTTATCTTTATCCATTCCACCAGCAACTAGTTGCTCTACTTCTAACTTAAATGCATCATTAAATTTCACATAATAATCGCCAACAAAATGATCTCCTTTTGTATTAGTGCTTTGTGGGGTTGCACCATTGCCAAACATTTGCCACGCAATCATACTTTTACAAATATGAATACCTCTATCGTTTACAATGCAGGTTTTAATAGTATCGTAGCCGTTTGCCTTAAAGATTTCTGCAATGCTCCATCCTAAAAAAATATTCCTTAAATGTCCTAAATGCAATGGCTTATTTGTGTTTGGTGAAGCATATTCAACCATTACCTTTTTATCGACTTTTTCTTTAGTTCCAAAACAAATATTGCTATAATTGCTTTGCAAGAAATCAATCCAATAATTATCAGCAATAACAAGATTTAAAAATCCTTTTATAATGTTGAATGATGCAAAAAGCTGAGGATTATTTTTAGTGATATGTTCACCAATTTCATTACCCAACACTTCAGGTGATTTTTTTAATTGCTTAATTAAGGCAAACAGTACAATCGTATAATCACCATCAAACTCTGGCTTAGTAGCATTTATTAAAATATCGTTGGTTGGAATATCTATGCTATATAACTCGTTTATAGTTTTTGCTGTTGCCGCTTTCAGTTGTAATACAATACTCATTTAATAAAACTTTGGCTGCAAATGTAACAGATTGACTGTTGCTTTTAGGGCTAATATTGAGTTGAATAGTCCTTGAAATAGCAATAAAATTGTAAACACTTTTGGTGCAATTGAAAATCTATGCCATATTCTTATAGATTTGCCTAACAAACGTTAGTATATGAATCATCAATTATCATCCTTACTAGAAAAGTTTAACGAACCAGAAACACTAAAAATGGCTAAGCTGGGTCGTGAACTTAGAGCAAAAGGAATTGATATTATTGACCTTAGTTTGGGTGAACCAGATTTTGATACACCACAACATATTAAAGACGCCGCCAAAAAAGCGGTGGATGATAACTGGAGCCATTATCCTCCGGTAGCCGGGTACCCTGACCTGCGCGAGGCTGTTTGTACGAAACTCAAGCGCGACAATAACCTTGATTATAAACCTGAGAATATTGTGGTTTCCACTGGTGCCAAGCAAAGC
>JBMLRA010000071.1:0-4254 GCA_049241265.1 Chitinophagaceae bacterium | reverse complement strand
ATGAAGTATATAAAAGTAGTGATGAAACGATGTATAAATATTTTTTCATTTTTATTTCATTTTTAGGCGTTTTGTTCACCTTTTTCTACAAGATTTAATCCAAAGTTTCTAAGGTCAGTAATCAAAGGAATTATTTTTTTGCCTTGTTCTGTTAAACTATATTCTGTTTTGGGTGGTACAACAGCGAAAACTTCTCTGTTAATATATCCATCTTCCTCTAGTTCTTTTAATTGAGTAGTTAGCATTTTGTCGGATATATGGGGGATGTTTTTTCTTAACTCCCCATAACGCCAAGTTTTATCCTTTAATCGCCACAAAATGGGAGCTTTCCAAGCACCACCAATTTGTTCCATAACTAGTTGTACCGGATTATAATAAACTTTTCCCTTGTAAATAAAATCAGGCATATTAAAATATAAATTAATACTTACTTAAAAGTGTGTTTCATACTCTTTGGTTACACTCTTGGCAAATTTATGAGGAGAAATGAGTTTTGCATAGAAATAAAAAACTATTAAAATGAAAAAAATTATTCTAGCATTAAGTATCGTTTTCTCAACATTAAACTTAATAGCACAACATAATGCAGGCAACAAAGGAAAAATATTGATGATTGCCAGTAATCCTTCAATATCAAAAACAACAAGCTGGCCAATAGGGGTTTGGTATGCTGAACTAACACATCCTTATTGGATTTTTAGTGAAGCAGGATATACTGTAGATATAGCTAGTTTAGAAGGTGGAGAAATTAAATTCGACGGTTTTAGTGATCCAGAAGATGAGAGTAAGTATGCTGCATTCGATTACATTTCATTAGGGTTTAAAAAAGATGCTAATAAAATGGCAGTTACAAAAAATACACTAAAATTATCGGCAGTTAATCAAAATGATTATAAAGCAATTTTTGTTTGTGGTGGTCAAGGACCAATGTATACCATGTATAAAAATCCTGAAATTTTAAAGTTTGTTTCTTCATTCTACGAAACAGGAAAACCAACAGCAGCAATATGTCACGGCACTTGCATATTGCTTGATGCTAAATTAAGTAATGGGAAATATTTGGTAGAAGGCAAAAAATGGACCGGCTTTGCGAATAGTGAAGAAAACTATGCTGATGCTTATGTAGGCAACAAAATCCAACCTTTTAGAATTGAAGATGAAGCTAGAAAAATGCCCAATAGCAAATTTCAAGTGGCACAAATGTTTGAAGCATTTGCTTTGAGAGATGGCAATTTAATTACTGGCCAACAACAAAACTCTGGAGCAAAAGCAGCCGAGTTGGTATTGCAAGCTTTAGAAGATGATAAGAAACGTTACCCAACTTATGTTTTAGTGCATGGTGCTTGGGCAGATGAAAGTGCCTGGGGTTTTGTAAGAAATGATTTAGCAAAAAATGCAAATGTGTTGGTGGTTAATCTACCTGCACATGGAGCTGACAATACTTATGGTGTTGGAATTGGGTTAAAAGAATATGTAAAAACTGTAACTGATGTAATTAGTAATGTAAAAGGTAAAGTAATTTTAGTTGGTCACTCAATGGCAGGAATGATTATTAGTCAGGTGGCAGAAAATATTCCTAGCAAAATTGAGAAACTAATTTATGTATCGGCTTACTTGCCAAAAAATGGTGAAGATGCTGCAAGCATTACCAATAAGTTTTTAAACAATAAACCTATTGAAGCATTTGAATTTAATAAAGATTATTCTTTGGTAAGCATAAAAAAAGAGATGCTTGCAAATGTAGTTTGTGCCGATTGTCCAGGTTATATGAAAGATGTATTGAAAAAATACCACAGAGCCGAGCCAGTTAAAGGCTTGAATGATAAAGTTACCTTAACTACAAAGTTTGCAGCAGTACCTAAATATTATATAAGCACAAAAAATGATTATGCTGTTCCTTATGCTTTGCAACAACAAATGATTAAAAATAATGGTACTGTAAAAAAAGTATTTGAATTAGAAACTTCTCATTTGCCATTTGTTGTTAAACCACAAGAGTTTTTAAATATTCTTTTTTCAATAAAATAATGAAATTTAATAGTATACATGTTTCGATTTTATTGGCAACACTTCTGTTTTGCAGAAGTGTAGCTTTTACTCAAGCAGCAGAATATTTTGGTGGTGATCAAAGAACTGGTGTAGATATAATGTGGTTTAAATTTTTAAAAGATAGTAAAGAAACTAAAACGTCTATTCTATTTTTTAGCAGAAATAGGGCTAGTGTAGATTACAGAAATTCTCCAACAACTTTTGGCAGTACCAATGCTGTTTCCTATAATTTTAAAAGTGGTTTAGGCATTGTTGGTGTAGCTTCTTTTTTAAATAATGGATTTACCCCCAAGCTAGGCATTCAATTATTTAAGCAAAAAAATGATTTTATGTTTTTTGGGTGGTTGGTGGCTGACTTAAAGAATCATGGTAACATGGATTTGTTTGGAATGTTTAGGTATCAACCCAAACTTAGCAATAATTTTAAGCTGTTTACTCAACTAGAATTGTATCCTGTTTATAACCCAAGCGAAGAGTATTGGAGTTTAACACAAAGATTAAGACTAGGAATAAAATACGATAAATTTACCTTTGGTTTAATGGCAGATTTTAATCAACAAGGTGTAAGCCATTTTTCTACAACAGAAAATATTGGTGGTTTTCTTAGACATGAATTTTAAATATGACAAAAAATAGACTTGAAGCATTTAGTGATGGTGTTTTGGCCATTATTGTTACGATTATGGTGCTTGAATTGAAAGCTCCTGAAAGTGGTGATTGGAAACATTTATGGCATTTATATCCTAAGTTTTTGAGTTATATACTTAGTTTTTTAATGATAATTATTTATTGGAACAATCATCATCATTTATTTCATAGTGTTCATAAAATAAATGGAAGTGTAATGTTGGCTAATGGTTTTTTGTTATTCATACTTTCGTTACAACCTTTTGCCACAGCATGGATGGGGGAAACACATTTCTCCACCAATAGTGTAATATTAATAGGTATTGTATTATTGCTTAGTGGTGTTGCTTATAGTATTTTAACTACTACTTTAATAAAAACTAATGGTGGTAAAGAATCTACCCTAGCAAAAGCAGTAGGTAAAGATTATAAAGGAAACATTTCTTTAGTAGGTTACACAATAGCAATTATGGTTGCCTGTTGGTTGCCTATAATTGCTTACATCATTTTTGCTTTAATAGCCATAATGTGGTTAATACCTGATAAAAGAATTGAAAGAATTTTATAGAATATGATAAATAAAAACGTATTGGTAATTGGTCGTCATCAAACAATGATGTACAATGTTAAAAGAATACTTGAACAAGAAGGATATACTGTTTATAATGCTTTGCAAAATGAGGAGGCATTTGATGTTTTTAACAATAATTCAATAGATGCTGTGATTATTGGTGGTGGTGTAGATAATGAAAGCAGAATTTTATTTCACAACTATTTTGCTACAAAAATTACTGAATATAGAATTATTGATGCACATCCTAGTACTGTTTTAGTTGATTTGGAAAATGCATTTAAAAAAAGTTAGATTATGAACATAGCGATAATTGGAACAGGAAATGTAGGTGGAGCTTTAGCAACACAATGGAGTAAAAAAGAACATAAAATATTTTTAGGTGTAAATGATATAAATAATTTTAAGGGGAAAGCATTATTAAATAATAGAAATACAATAGCTTGTTCTATTAACGAAGCTGTTGCAAAGTCAGAAGTTGTTTTATTGGCGATACCTCCAATTGCAATTTTTGAAGTGTTGCAGCAATTTGGAAATGTAGAGCATAAAATAATAATCGATGCAACTAATTCGATAGCAAAAAAACCTGAACCTTATACTACAGTTTATCATTGTTTACTTGATAAAACAAATGCTCATGTGGTTAAATGCTTTAATACCACTGGTTATGAAAATATGTTAAACCCTATTTATAATTATGAAGCCATTGATATGTTTATGGCTGGTGATAGTGATATTGCAAAAGATGTAGCTGTACAATTGGCCATAGATGGTGGATTTGAAAACTGTTATGATTTTGGTAAATCAGATAAAGTGGTGTTGTTAGAAAATTTTGCCTTATCTTGGATTAATCTTGCTATTATGCAAAAAATGGGAAGAGATATAGCATTTAAAATTTTAAAAAGATAGTATATTCTTTATGCTTAATAGGCATTATTTTTTAATTGGAACGAACATAGCACCTCCCATACAAGGATAATATTTAGTTTTATAAATGCCATCTTGTA
>JBMLRA010000070.1:4118-5759 GCA_049241265.1 Chitinophagaceae bacterium | reverse complement strand
ATAATAGATATTTTCATTTGTTTTCGAATCTGCTAATGCAGATTAATAAATCCACCACTCTTTTTCTTACTTCTACTGCAGGGTTACCAGCATAAATAGTATTAGCTTCCAAGTTTTTTGTAGCAATGGAACCAACAGATAATATGGCGTTTTCGTGGCAGATAACATTTGGGCAAACTGTTGTTTTTGCTCCAATCCAAACTCCAGATTTTAGAGAGATTGTTCCTGTTTCCAAGTCGAATGTTTTCTTTTTATAATTGTGGTTGCCAGTAAGCAAAAAAGCTCCTTGAGATATACAAACATTATCTTCAATTATTACTTCTGCCAAATTATCAATCCAAACGTTTTCTCCTATCCAGCAATAGTTTCCAATAGTTAATTTCCAAGGAAATTTAATATTGATAGATGGCTTAAATACAACTCCATTGCCAATTTTTGCACCAAAAATTTGTAATAAAAATTTTTTTATAGAGGATGGATAAGGAATACTTGATTTAAAAAAAATGATATTAACCAAAATCCATAAAATATATTTTGGCTTAGAAGCCCCTACTTGTAGTGTTGGGATAAACGTATTTAACTCTTGTGCAGGCATTAGTTAGAAAATAATTTGTTATAGTCTGCTATAAGATTGGTGTTTGAAATGTAATCACTTGCAACCCGCCAAGAACCTTTGCAATATGCTTCAAATTCCTGCTGTGTCCAACTTGCAGCTTCTTCAATTTCGTTGAGTAAGCAATTTTCTTTTGTTAAATCAACATCCCAACCAACTTTATTTTTATTCAAATTGAGCCAAGGTGTCTTGTTGCTTATTAATACTGGACGACCAATCATAAATGCTTCAAAAATACTATGCCCAAAATTTTCTCCTTGTGTTGGTAAGCAATATAAATGATGTTCCTGAATCAATGGCATTACTTGACTTGGTGTAATTTGTCCAACATAGTTTGTAGTTACATTTGCTGGCAGTTTTGCTATTATTGATTTACAATCGTTCCAATAAATTTCATCTTCTGTTGGCCCTGCAATATTTACATTTACATTGGACCTTACTAAAAGAAGATTTTGTAATAGCAGTTTTAAATTTTTTATATCTACAATTCGGGCAATAAAAACCAGTTTAAGTTCACCTTGTTTTTTTTCAATAAAAGATAAACTGGGTTGTTGTAAATCTGGAAGATTGTTGGCAATTGTGATTTCAACATTGCCAAAGTGTTGCTGTATTACTTCTTTTTCTTGTATTGTAGTTGCGTGAAAATGTATTTTTTTATGAATCCTTAATGTTTTTAAAACAAGCATTACTGCTTTCTTTTTTAAGAAAGTATTTTTATAGTGCAATGCACTAGGAAATAAAGCCCCCCGTGGACAAAGCACAATTTTTATGTGTTTAAATTTTCTCCAAGTAATGAATAAGGGCTGTAACACAAACCAGTAACTCCATAAATGATTTAAGTAAATATGTGTAGGTTTTACTTCGTTTATTATATCAACAATTTTTTGTTTGTTCAGTTTATCTTTTGAACAATAATAAACTTTTACATTACTATTTTCTATTGGTTCAATCCATTTGTTGCTTTCAATGTTTTGGTATGATTGGGTTTCATTCAAATCTGTATCAGCAGTAATTACATAAACTTCTAT
>JBMLRA010000070.1:0-4018 GCA_049241265.1 Chitinophagaceae bacterium | reverse complement strand
GGTATGATTGGGTTTCATTCAAATCTGTATCAGCAGTAATTACATAAACTTCTATTTGCTGCTGCAATGCAATAGAAAGATTAGTTACACTTTTTATTGGGCCACCAGCTTTATAGCCAGGATAAAACCAATCGGAAAAAAGGAGTAGTTTATTTTTACTCATTATTTAACTAACTGCATTGGCAAGGTTTAGACTCTGTTTATTTTTAGGAAAAAATCTATATGCCAGAATGGTTATTAGAAACAAAGTTTTAACCAAATGCCCCAAAGACGTTTGGGTTTCGCAATCTGGTCTAATTGGATAAATGTATATAACAGGTAAAAAGAAAAATACGTACGGGTATTTGGTAATCAAATTCTCAGCATATTTAAGTGTCAATCCTATAAAAATACCATATATGAACAGCAATAGCCAACCACCTTCTTTACCATAAGAAATCCAAGCGTCTGCCACTAAACCTAGACCCATTGATGTAGCAGAGGTCAGCTTTAATCCAGTATATTTATTAAACAAATCTTTATCGCCAGCAGAAAGCTTATTAGGGGCAAAAGCTCTTGGCAAAAAAGCAGCTTCAATATATTTATTAAACAATTCTAAACCCTCATGGTCGACATATCTGGGAACAAAATCCATTACTCTACATAAAATCCAGCCTTGATTAATACGTACAATGCTCTCCGACAATTTTTCTACACTTAATCCTCCATCTTTCGTTTCGCTGGTAATTGATTCACTAAATGAAGCTATACCAATATCTTGTTTTCCTGATTCAAGTCCCCAAGCTTTTTCACGATAAGAAGACTTGGCTAATTGAAGTACTAATACAGAAAAAATAAAGCAACTTCCAGCAGTAACAATAGTTCGCCTAGAAGGCTTATATCGAACACAAACAGAAAGTCCCCAAAATACAAACCAAGTAACTAAATCGTGAAACATTGCTGTTATTAGTGTTTTATATATTAATGTTAGTATTGGTATTAATAATATTCCATAGTTAATTTTTTCTTTTGTAATTATATGATAACACACATACGCATATTTAAAAGAACAAATAATATACCTTAAAAAATCAAATACTTCAGGAAAAGGAATATTTAATATTTCCACAAACAATGAAATATACATTATTTTCTCTAATAACTTTTCATTGACTTTCGTATTTTTTAAACTGCTATAAACATTAGAAAAAGCTTTATCTTCATTCGATTTACTTGTTTTATAAAATAATCCTAAAGATAGAAATAAGATTGCCGGAAACGCATACGAAAAATATTCATTTGCTGGAACAACCATTCTATAGGTATCAGATGTGTTAAAAGAATATGATAAGGTGGAACCCAATGCGTATTGCAGTGAATAAAATAATACAAATATGTGTCTTATTAAAAAACCATCATTAACGTTATATATCAGATTAATAAGCCATACAAAAAAGAATGATGCAGGAATTACTGAGAAATCAGCACCTGAAATCATTATTCCAAAGCTAATCGCTAAATATGCTAGTATAATTTTTTGTGAACCCGAAAATGCAAACATTATATTATTTGAATGTGAAGTTAGTTTAAACTTAAATTACAATATTTATTTAAAAAAGGAGTTATACCAAATTGCAAAGCACAGGCTTCGCCAATACAACTCTAAATTATTGCCAGTTTTATAAAAATCATCAGCAAGTTTAACAACCTCATTTTTATTAATAAACGGAACATTGCTGATATTATCAAAAAACATTTCTCTACCCTTTTTATCATTTTGCAGAGCATGGTCTATAGGTGAAGGAAATCCATATTTTCCTTTTTGATTACAAATTTTTTCGGGTAATATTTTTTCTACACTTTTTCTTAAAACAGATTTGGTGTTACCTTCTAAAAAACTATCGTATTTATACTGCAAAACAAATTCTACAAGTTCGTGATCGAATAATGGAACTCTAACTTCTACACCAAAGGCCATACAGTTTCTATCTTCATAATGTAAAAATGGAGGAACTGTCCAGCTATAAAAATTATTTAACAGATTTGCCTGATACGGGTTTTTGTCTCTAAAAGGATATGGTTCTGTTGCCATTGTTGTTGTAACAATTCTTGCAAAATCTTTTTCTTTTGATTGTTTTATTTTAGCCCTAACCGAAAATGGCAACAGTTCCCAAAGAGATTTTTGAATTAATGAGGCTTTTGAGCTTTTTGATGAAACAGACAAGCTATTTACCATATTAAAGTAATCACCTATTTCAAAATTTTTTAGTTTTTGTGCTAAACCAGCATCAATATAACTTCTGTATCCTGCAAATAATTCATCTCCACCCGAACCCGATAAAACTACTTTAACACCACAATCGGCTGCAATTTTACAAAGTTTGTAATGTGCATACATTGAACCATCTAAAATTGGCTCGTCGTGGTGGTATATAATTTTTTCAATATCATCAAAGAAACCCTCCCCGGTTAATTGAAAATTATGCTGATGAATCCCTTTATAATGACTATGAAACTCCTCAATTAATGAATTTTCTGGATGAAAATATGGCAAAACTGCCGAAAATGTGTGCCATTTATCTGTTGGCACATTTTGCAAACAAAGTGCTGTTATTGTAGAAGAATCAACTCCTCCAGACAAAAAACTGCCAACAGGAACATCTGAACGTAAGTGAATTTTTACTGTTTCATTGAGCTTTTCATAAAGTTCATCGTAGGTAGAAGCTGTCACTTCTTTTGTACCCAATGCTGGGAATTTCCAGTATGGAATTTCGGCTGACATTTCTCCATTCGTATCAACCCAAACATAGCAGCCTTGTTTTAATTGTTTTACCTCACTTATAAATGTATCTGTGTCTGTATCTAGCCTTCGCTGCACTAAAAATTCAAATGCCTTTTTTTCGTTTAAAGAATCTTGAATGCCTTGATGTTGGATTAGAGATTTTATTTCAGATGAAAAAATATATGCTCCATCAAATTTTCTAAAATACAATGGTTTTATACCAAATCTATCTCGGGCAATAAATAGTTTATTTAAATTTTTGTCGAATAAAACAATGCTAAACATGCCACGTAAATATTCAACACATTTCTCTTTCCATACCTTGTATGCAGCTAAAATTACCTCTGTATCAGACTCTGTTTTAAAATGATATTGGTTACTTAGTTGATTTTTAAGTTCAACATAATTATATATTTCTCCATTAAAAATTAAAACATTCCCATCCTCGTCAATCATAGGTTGAGATGCCGATGTCGACAAATCAATGATACTTAATCTGGCGTGTCCCAAGGCAAAATTCTCGTTTTGCCAAATGTTGTTACCATCGGGTCCTCTATGCTTAATTCTATCAAGCATTAAAGACATTAGGTTTAATTTGCTTCGTCCAGCAACACAAACTATTCCACACATATTTTATTTTTTAATTGCTGTTAGTTTTTAAATATTGCTTTATTGCCTCAAAATTTTTTTCGAAAAAGAAATTTGTGTTAAAATCTTTTTTTGCCTCTTTAGACAGATTTTCAAAATTGTCGTAACAATATTCAATGGCATTTCGTAAAGATTCTACAGAACCATCTGTAAAAACAGCCCACTTGTATTTGCTTAAGTGTTTTCTAAATTGCTCGTTATCGTAAACTAATGCAGGTAACCCACAAGCAGCATATTCGTATATTTTGTTTGATGCTGTACCTTGTGGTACATCGCCTAAGTGTATTGCTATTCCAATATGATTTTGTTTTGTAATTTCCTGTACTTCTTTATATGAGCCTATTCCTATCCAACTTAATTTATCTAAAACACCATATTTTTCTGCTATATCATCAATGCTGTTTTTATATGCCTCTTTTACTTTTCCTTTTAAAGTTAAATGCAGTTTTTTTCCCTGTATTTCAGTATTTAAAAGCGTTACTATTTCTTCAATTGAGTGTCCTTTTCCAATTGTGCCTTGGTAAATGATTCTTATACAATCATCTTTTTTTGGTACAGATTGCATTGAAGTTGAATTATATATTTTTTGAGATGGGAAATTGGGCAACT
>JBMLRA010000069.1:0-1592 GCA_049241265.1 Chitinophagaceae bacterium | reverse complement strand
ACCAGCACCATCTGCTCCAAATATTACAGCAAATGGACCAACAAGTTTTTGTTCAAATGTGGCTAACACTACATCACTATCATATCAATCCTCAAAATATTTAGACTTTAATGGATACTCTAGTTATGCTGTAGCTAGCACTAATTCAACACCTAACTTTAGTAGTGCTTACACTGTAGAGTCTTGGATTAATATTAACGCGTATCAATATGGAACTTTTGTAGCAAAATGGGAAGATGAAGGCGATAATAGAAGTTGGATGATTAATATGGGAGAAACAGGAGGTTCAACAATATGTGTAGTACAAACTCAAACAGGTTCTTGGAGTAATGCACACATACAATGGAATACAGGTTTTACGCCAAGTTTAAACACTTGGTATCATATGGCAGTAGTATTTAATTCATCAACCATAAAATTATTTATTAATGGTAATGAGGTAGCATCAACGCCTTGGACTTATGCAGTACCACAAACTAATGCCAAATTATTAATTGGTGGTTATTCATATTTCAACTTAGCCAATGGCGGTGCAAATAGTAGATTTTTAAATGGTAAAATGAAAGATATTAGATTGTGGAATGTTGCTAGAACTCAATCGCAAATAGCTGCTAGTATGAATACTGCTGTACCCACAAATAGTAGTGGTTTAGTTTCTTATTACAACTTGGCTGCAGGCAGTGGTAGTACTTTAATAGATGCAACTTCAAACAATAATAACTTATATATGAACAATATTACTTGGGTTAGTAATAGTTTTTCGAGTTATTTATGGTCGCCTGGAGGTGCTACAACTACATCCATAGTACCCACAACAAGTGGTTCATATACTTTAACTGGCATAGATGCTATTACAGGATGTACAGCAACTTCGGCACCTATTACTTTCACTATCAATCAAGTAACTTCATCAACTAAAACAGTTCTTACTGCTAATAGTAGTTATACTTGGAATGGAGTAACTTATATAGCAAATGGAACATATAATAAAACGGGTTTAACAAATAGCAAGGGTTGCGATAGTACTGCTACATTAATTTTAACTCTTAATGCATCTTGTACAAACTCTGCAACTACTATCAATCTTGCTGTTTGCCCATCACAATTGCCATATTTGTGGAATGGAATGAATTTATTAGGCGTTGGTACTTATATTTACTCTTTACCTAATACACAGGGTTGCGATAGCGTAGTAACTTTTCATCTTTCTTTAAAAACAAATACTACATCTACTACCAATATTGCTATTTGCCCATCGCAATTACCATATAATTGGAATGGAAGCAGAACAGCAGCAGGTACTTATACATTTACAACAACCAATAGCCAAGGGTGCGATAGTGTAGCTACTTTAAACCTTTCTTTAAAAACCAATACAACCTCTGCAACTAATATTTCTATTTGCCCATCGCAATTGCCGTATAATTGGAATGGAAGTAGAGCAGCAGCAGGAACTTATATTTATACAACAACAAATGCTCAAGGATGCGATAGTACAGCTACTTTAGTTTTAACATTAAAGACAGCTCCAGCAACCCCAACAGTTACCACAAATGGTGCAACTAGTTTTTGTTCAGGTGGCTCAGTAGGTA
>JBMLRA010000068.1:0-6998 GCA_049241265.1 Chitinophagaceae bacterium | reverse complement strand
AACCTTTTTTTATTTGCAGAAGAGAAGGTTGTTTTTAAATTTGTTGTAAACATTAATAATTTTTTTTAAATACTATTTAACATAATATTAATTATAAGATTAATTATAGAGAAATTCTGAAGTAAAAAAAACATATTTAACATACATCATTTAAAATCTTAGTTTATCTTGTCTAAATGAAATAATATTGCAAACTTAAAAAAATATTATGTGTGGAATTGTTGGATACATTGGACATAGAGAAGCATATCCTGTTATAGTAAAAGGTTTAAAAAGACTAGAATATCGTGGTTATGACAGTGCCGGAATCGCACTGATTAATGGCACTAGTTTAAATCTGTATAAAAAGAAAGGGAAAGTTGCAGATTTGGAGGAAAATACAGTTGGAAAAGATGTACAAGGAAAAATTGGAATTGGACATACTCGTTGGGCTACACATGGCGAACCAAGCGATAGAAATGCACATCCACATTTAAGTAATGATGGAACTTTAACAATGATTCACAATGGAATAATTGAAAATTATACATCAATTAAACAAGAACTTTCTGCTAAAGGTTATGTTTTTAGTAGCGATACAGACACTGAGGTTTTATTGAATTTTATTCAAGATATTAAAAAAAATAATGATTGTCCTCTTGAGGAAGCTCTAAGAATTGCTTTGAAAAGAATAGTTGGGGCATATTGTATTCTATTAATGGATAAAAACGATCCTGATACAATAATTGCTGCACGAAAAGGAAGTCCATTAGTAATTGGAATTGGTAAAGGAGAACACTTTTTAGCAAGTGATGCCACCCCAATTATTGAATACACTAAAGAAGTTGTTTATGTTAATGATTATGAGATTGCTATCGTTAAAGCAGATGAACTAATTCTGAAAAATTTAGGAAATGAAAAGCAAACTCCTTTTATTACAAAACTAGATATGGAATTAGCAGCCATTGAAAAAGGTGGCTATGAACATTTTATGCTTAAAGAAATTCACGAACAGCCAAATACAATTTTTGATTGTTTAAGAGGAAGACTATTACCACAATTAGGTGAAATCAGAATGAGTGGTATAGATAATAATATTGAAACTCTTTGCAACGCAAATAGAATTGTGATTGTGGCTTGTGGCACAAGCTGGCATTCAGGGTTAATTGCAGAATATGTGTTTGAAGAACTGTGTAGAATTCCTGTTGAAGTTGAATACGCTAGTGAATTTAGATATAGAAACCCAATAATAAATAAAGGCGATGTAATTATAGCCATATCTCAAAGTGGAGAAACAGCAGATACTTTAGTAGCTCTAGAAAGTGCTAAGGAGAAAGGTGCTTTCATTTTTGGAATTGTAAATGCTGTTGGCAGCAGTATTGCTCGTATTAGCCATGCAGGTGCCTACACTCATGCAGGGCCAGAGATTGGTGTTGCAAGCACAAAAGCGTTTACTGGTCAATTAGCTGTTTTAAATATGATGGCTTTAAAAATTGCTAAAGCAAAAGGTACAATTACAGATGATAGATATATCAACCTAATGAAAGAACTTGAGGCTGTACCTGAAAAAGTAAAGGAAATATTAAGCGATACAACAAATATCCAAGCAATTGCACAAAAATATAAAGATGCACCCGATGCTTTATTTTTAGGTCGTGGTTACAATTTTCCTGTAGCACTTGAAGGGGCTCTCAAACTAAAAGAAATTAGTTACATACACGCAGAGGGCTACCCTGCTGCTGAAATGAAACATGGTCCAATTGCTTTGGTTACCAATCAACTCCCTGTTGTTTTTGTTGCAACAAAAGATAGTTACTACGAAAAAATTGTTAGCAATGTGCAAGAAATTAAAGCAAGAAAAGGAATGATAATTGCCGTTGCAACTCAAGGTGATACTGTAATTCCAAGTATGGCTGACGATACAATGTTTGTTCCAGATGCAGATGAATTAATTGCTCCACTTTTAAGTGTTATTCCTTTACAAGTTTTAAGTTATTATGTAGGTGTTGCCAAAGGTTATAATGTGGATATGCCAAGAAATTTGGCAAAAAGTGTAACCGTTGAATAAATTTTCTCTTAAATAAACCAATTTAAAAGAAAATAAACATAATAATGAAAAAAAGAATACACGATATAATTGCTAATTCAATTGATGTAAAGGAATCCATTATTAACAATAATAATTTAATCTCTAATATAGAGCTTGCCATTACAGAAATTGTAGTTGCATTTCAAAATGGAAATAAAGTACTTTTTTGTGGTAATGGTGGCAGTGCTGCTGATGCACAACATTTAGCAGCAGAATTGAGTGGAAGATTTTATAAAAATAGAAAAGCATTACCCGCAGAAGCTTTACATTGCAACACGTCATACATAACGGCAGTTGCAAATGATTATAGCTACGATATTATTTACTCTAGATTAGTTGATGGTATTGGTGTTAAAGGCGATGTATTAATAGGTTTAAGCACTAGTGGTAATTCAATAAATATATTAAAAGCATTTGAAGTTGCAAATAAAATGGACATCAAAACAATTGCTTTTACTGGTAATGATGGAGGTAAAATGAAAGATGAAAGCAATATTCTATTAAATGTTCCTTCAATAGACACACCACGCATTCAAGAAAGCCATATAATGATTGGGCATATTATTTGTGAACTTGTGGAGGAAAGACTTTTTTAATATGCGTATTATACAAATCTTATTTTGTTCCTTTTTTTTCTTCTCTTCATTTGCCCAACCTAAAATTGATTTTTACAATCAAAAAACTGAAAAAGGGATTAATATATACGCCATCAACCCCGAATTTTGTCCAGTTTCTGCACAAATTACTTTTAATTTAAGCAACCTCTCTCCCATTACTGGCAATCAAAATACATTTGTTATTCCGGCAAAATCAACTAATTTTTTAGTTACTGAATTAGTTAAAATAGATAATAATAAAGGATACAAATTTTCATACAAATTCAAATCTAATTTCGGAGATATCACATTGCAAAACTTCGATTCACTTTACGAGTACGATTTACCTTTTCAAAAAGGAGACAGTTTTAAATTACACCAAGGATATTTTGGTAGTTTTTCACATCAAAATGAAAGAGCGTTAGATTTTACAATGAACGAAGGAACACCAATTACAGCTGCTAGAGATGGAGTAGTCATAAATGTGGTTGATAACTATAATATTGCTTGTCCTAATAAATCTTGTATTCAATACAATAATTACATCAATATATATCATAATGATGGCAGTTTTGCCAATTATGCACACCTAAAATTTAAAGGATCTAAAGTTAATATTGGTGATAGTGTAAAGCAAGGCGATATTATTGCATTAAGTGGAAATACTGGTTTCACTTCTGGACCTCACCTACATTTTGTTTGTTATTTAGCAGGGATGGATAAAAGACGAAGTATTGACACTTATTTTAAAATTAATAATGGAGAAGAGGCATATATTTTAGAAGAAGGGAATACATATAAAAAAGATTACTAATGGAAAATTTACTTGCTAAAATAGATTCAAGTTGGACACTTTTTATAGATAGAGACGGTGTTATCAATCACGAAAAAAAAGCAGATTATATTTTAAATTGGGATGAATTTGTTTTTTATAATGGTGTTAAACCAGCAATGAAAATTTTAAATAAAAAGTTTGGAATTATAGTAATGGTTACAAACCAAAAAGGTGTTGGTAAAGGATTAATGACAATGGATGATTTACAATTAATTCATACAAATATGACTTGTGAAATTTTAGAAGCTGGTGGAAGAATTGATAAAATTTATTATTGTTCTGATGTAAATAATGATTCATATAATAGAAAACCAAATCCTGGAATGGCACTACAAGCAAAAATTGATTTCCCTACTATTGATTTTTCAAAATCGATAATGGTAGGCAACAAATTAAGCGATATGGAATTTGGAAGAAATGCAGGAATTAATACAGTGTTTTTAGCTACAACAAATCCAGAAACACCTTTCCCCCACCCTGCTATTGATGTAAGATTTAACGATTTATTGGCTTTTACAAAAGCTATTTAAGTGTTTTTAGTGTATTAAAATTTCTTTCTTTTTTTGTTAGTTTTTTCCAAAAATGGTTTAGGAAAAGTTTTGGGCTTATCATCTATTTCCAATACATCAAATGGCTGTGCATTAAAATACCACTTACCATTTTGCCATCTAAAAGCTTCATAATCACCATAAGGTATAAGTGTAGATTTTGTTGCCACATCATTATTTTCGCTAATTAAATGATCAAAGATAATTTCATCAAATTTTTCATCATAACGTAATGTAACACCAGCATTTTTTCTAAACTCCAAGCAAAATCTGTAGCAAGGCTGTGGGGGTTTAATGCCATCATTAGGATATACAAAACAATTTCTTCCAAATTGTGGTCTCCCTGCATCATCAAATGTTAAAATATCAATCCACTTTTTATTGGTACGTTCGTTGTTATCATCTCTACCTAGCAGAGTGTAATATTTTTTATTGTTATATGTTTTTAAAATGATGCTATAATAAATAGCACCAATCCACCTTGTAGCATCTCTCACAGAGTCGTTTGGAGCATTTGTAAAATCTGATACATCAAATAATGGATACAATTTTAAGCTACCATCAGTTGTTCGCATTTGTATTGCCCCTCTTTGGCGATAAAAGGTTAAATCTTTACTTACCTGCCAAGTAAAAATTCTAAAGCTACTATCAGGGGCATATAATTTTGATATTCTTACCGAATCAAACCTGTAATTAAACGAGTAAGGAATTTTTAATGCACCAACTAACCCTTTAATTAAATGTGCATCATTTTCAAACCTTTCCATCCAATTCTCAGAATTGATAATGCTATCAGAAGCTATTTTTAAGGTATCTTCAATTATTTTCAATCTTTTAAAATCAGTAATACTAATATTTTGACAAAATGAATTTTTAGCAATGAAGATTAGAAAAATAAATATAATAAAATACCGCATTTGTAATATTTATATAAAAATAGCAATGAAGATTATATAACGATAGATTAGAAAAAAAATTATGATTTTATTAAGAGAAATAAAAATTAAATGGCTTGTATAAAAACACGGTACAAATAGCAAATATTCATTGTTATTAATCCAAATTCTGTAACTAACACAACATTATATTTGCTGCCATACAATTATTTATAAATCGTACATCGTACATCTAAAATCGTACATTAAAAATGTTTCGTTCACACACTTGCGGAGAATTAAGAATTGAAAATGTAAATCAACAAACAACACTTGCTGGTTGGGTGCAAACTGTAAGAAAATTTGGCAGTATAACCTTTGTTGATTTAAGAGATAGATATGGAATCACACAACTTTTATTTGGCGAAAGTTTACAAGCTCAATTAGATGCAAATCCTTTGGGGCGTGAGTTTGTGCTACAAGCAACAGGAACTGTTACTGAAAGAAGCAGTAAAAACAAAAATATTCCAACAGGTGAAATTGAAATTACAATTTCATCTTTCAAAATATTAAACAAGAGTGAAGTTCCACCTTTTAAAATTGAGGATGACACAGATGGTGGCGATGATTTACGTATGAAATATCGATATCTGGATTTACGTAGAAATGCTGTTAAAAAGAATTTGGAATTAAGATACAATGTGGGCAGAAGCACCAGAAACTATTTGCACGAAAATGGTTTTATGGATATTGAAACACCTTTCTTAATTAAATCTACACCAGAAGGTGCAAGAGATTTTGTTGTTCCATCAAGAATGAATGCTGGTCAGTTTTACGCATTACCTCAAAGCCCACAAACCTTCAAACAATTGTTGATGGTGAGTGGTTATGACAGATACTATCAAATCGTAAAATGCTTTAGAGACGAGGATTTGAGAGCAGACAGACAACCTGAGTTTACACAAATAGATTGTGAAATGGCATTTGTAGAACAGGAAGATATTTTGCAAATGTTTGAAGGATTGGCAAAACGCATTTTTAAAGATGTAAAAAATATTGATTACACAGAGGTTGTTGAAAGAATGACTTGGGAAGAAGCAATGTGGCAATATGGAAATGATAAACCAGACATTAGATTTAATTTGAAAATTTCTAATTTGAAAATTCCTGCTCACACATTTCCATCAAAACCTTTAGAAAAAAGAGAGCAATTAGAAGCTGTTATTAAAAGCGATTTTGTAGTGTTTAATGAAGCTGAAACTGTGTTAGCCATTTGTGTTCCAAATTGCAGCGAATACACACGTAAACAAACTGATGAATTAGTTGAATGGGTTAAACGTCCACAAATTGGAATGAAAGGTTTAGCTTATATTAAATGCAATACAGATGGTAGTTTCAAAAGCTCAATAGATAAATTTTTTACAGAAGAACATCTGAAAAACATAGCTGCAACTTGCAATGCAGTAGCAGGTGATTTGATTTTAATATTGGCTGGTGCAGAAGAAAAAACAAGAAAAGCTACTAGTGATTTAAGAATGGAAATGGGCAAGCGTTTAGGCTTGAGAAAAGACGATGAATTTAAACTGTTATGGGTATTAGATTTTCCGTTATTTGAATATGCCGAAGAAGATAATCGTTGGGTAGCAAGGCATCATCCATTTACAAGCCCTAAGCCAAGCGATATAGAAACGATGATTAACAATAATCCAAAAATTGAAAATGCTGCTGAATATTTAAAACATCCATATTCTAACATTAAAGCTAATGCTTATGATATGGTGTTGAATGGTAACGAAATTGGTGGTGGCTCTATTCGTATCTTCCAAAAAGAACTACAACAAAAAATGTTTGAAGCTTTAGGAATGGATAAAGAAGAGCAACAACATAAATTTGGCTTTCTTTTAGGTGCTTTTGAATATGGAGCTCCACCACACGGTGGATTAGCATTTGGTTTTGACAGATTGTGTGCTATTCTTGGAGGTAGTGAAAGTATTAGAGATTTTATAGCATTCCCTAAAAACAATAGTGGACGCGATGTAATGATTGATGCACCTAGTACGATTGATGAAAAACAGT
>JBMLRA010000067.1:0-19352 GCA_049241265.1 Chitinophagaceae bacterium | reverse complement strand
CTAAAACCTTCTGATCCGTAGTCAGATGCTCTATTCAGTTGAGCTACGCAGCCTTTTTAATTGGGTTGCAAATATAGGGGGATATTCTAAATCTGCAAATTGTAAATTGAGTTTACAGGGTTAATATTAATTTTAATGGAGTTATTTGCTGCCTCAAAACTGTATATTGCACCTTCTTAAATAGCCAAAATTATGTGTGGTATATCAGGCATTATTTCTTCGAAATCAGGTTTTGTTCGGCAAAATAATTTGCAAAAAATGGCTAATGTGTTAGAGCATCGTGGGCCAGATGGCGAAGGTTTTTGGGTGAATGAAAACGCTACAATTGGCTTTGCACACAGACGATTAGCTGTAATAGATTTAAGTGCAGACGCAACACAACCATTTCAATATTTACATTGTACGGTAATATTTAATGGAGAAATTTACAATTATATAGAACTTAAAGAAACTTTAAAGTCTAAAGGTTTTATTTTTAAAACAGCATCTGATACAGAAGTAATTGCTGCTGCATATTTATTTTGGGGCAAAGATTGCCTGCATCAATTTGATGGAATGTTTGCCTTTGCATTGTTTGATAGCAAAACAAATAAGGTATTTATTGCAAGAGATAGATTTGGGGAAAAGCCTTTATACTACCACGTTTCAAGAGAAAATAATGATTTTTATTTTGCCAGTGAAATGAAAGCTTTGTGGGCAGTTGGCATTGAAAAGGAAATAAATAATTTGCAATTATTAAATTACTTAACACTTGGGTTAACATCAAATCCAACTAATAAATCTGAAACATTTTATAGCAATATTAAAGCATTGGAAGCAGGACATTATATAACAATTACAATTTATGAATTACGAATTACGAATTGGAAATACAAGGAACAACAAACCAATCAAAAGAACAACTCCAAACTCCAAACTTCAAACAATACAGTAGAAACCTTTTCAAACTTATTAAGCAACTCTGTCAACACAAGATTAAGGAGTGATGTAGCAGTTGGCACTAGTTTAAGTGGTGGTTTAGATAGTTCAAGTATTGTTGCTAATATTCATCAGTTAACACAAAAAGGTAATTATAAGCCACAAACATTTACTGCTTCTTTTCCTAATTTTAAAAACGATGAAACACAATACAGCAAAAAAGTTGCTGATTATTTTAAGTTGCAACAATACTTTACAACGCCTACAGAATTTGACTTTGTAAATGAGTTTGAAAATCTGATATTTCATCAGGAAGAACCACTACAAAGCAGTAGTGTTTTTACACAATATATGGTGTACAAACTAGCAAAAGAAAAGGGTATTACTGTTTTGTTAGATGGGCAAGGAGCTGATGAAATTTTAGGCGGCTATAAAAAATATGTTCATTGGTATTTGCAAGAAATCTTAAGGACAAGCCTAGCAAAGTTTAAAGAAGAAAAGGCGTTGTTAAAAACAAATGAATTTTTAGAAACTTGGAGCTATAAAAATTATTTGGCAGCTTTTATGCCAAAATTTACAGTAAAGCAATTGCAGCAAAAAGCAATCAATCAACAAAATATAAATAAATTTATTAATACTGATTTTCTTCGTCAGTATCAAAATATAAATTCACTTGAAAAGCCTGTTATTAAAGAATTGCAAGATCTTTTAAATTATAATACTCATCAGTTTGGTTTGCAAGATTTATTGCGATACGCCGATAGAAATTCTATGGCTCATAGTAGGGAAGTAAGGCTGCCATTTCTAAATCATCAATTAGTAGAATTTACTACTTCGCTGCCATCATCTTACAAAATAAATAATGGATTTACAAAATGGATTTTGAGAGAATCTGTAAAAGATAAATTGCCAAACGAAATTGTTTGGCGTAAGGGAAAAGTTGGTTACGAACCTCCTCAACAGCAGTGGATGCAAAACAAGCAAATACAAAAAATGATAGTAAATGCCAGAGAGAAATTAGTTGCCAATAACATTTTGAATCCATCAATTCTCACAACAAATATTGAAGCAAAAAGTGCACACGAAGCCAATAATTTTGATTGGTATGTATTGTGTGCAGCACAACTTATGTAGAAGGTATAATCGTATCCTAAATGCTAATTTCTAATTCGTAATTCCAAAACTGCCCATCTTTGCAGTACTTTAAAATTGCTATATGAAATTAGAAACAAAAATTATACATGCAGGAATGACACCAGATCCTAGCACAGGTGCTGTAATGATTCCTATTTATCAAACCAGTACTTACGTTCAAGAAGCACCAGGTAAACACAAGGGATTTGAATATGCTAGAAGCCAAAACCCAACACGTTTTGCACTAGAAGAAGCGTATGCACAAATCGAAAATGGTAAATATGGTTTAGCTTTTAGCAGTGGAGTAGCTGCCACAGATACTGTAATGAAATTATTACAACCAGGTGATGAGGTAATTGCTGCCAATGATATGTATGGCGGAACTTATAGATTGTTCAGTAAAGTGTATGAAAAATTTGGCATCAAGTTTCATTATGTAAATATGCAAGATGCCAATAATATTAAGGCATTCATCAATTCTAATACAAAATTAATTTGGGCAGAAACCCCTACAAATCCATTAATGAATATTGTTGATATTGCAGTAGTATCAGCAATTGCAAAACAGCACAATGTGTTGCTATGTGTTGATAATACTTTTGCTTCTCCATATCTTCAAAATCCTTTAAACGATGGTGCAGATATAGTAATGCACAGTGCAACAAAATATTTAGGTGGACATAGTGATGTAATACAAGGCTGCTTGGTAATGAACGATTTAGACTTAAGAGACAAATTGTACTTTATACAAAAAAGTTGTGGTGCAGTTCCTGGGCCTCAAGATTGTTTTTTAGTTTTGAGAGGAATAAAAACTTTGCATTTAAGAATGCAACGCCATTGTGAGAATGGTGAAAAAATTGCACATTGGTTACGTAATCACGATAAGGTTAAAAAGGTTTATTGGCCAGGATTTGAAGATTCTCCAAATTATAGCATTGCAAAAAAGCAAATGCGTGGGTTTGGAGGAATGATAAGTTTTGAGTTGAAAGATGAAAGTACTGAAGCTTGTAACAAATTGCTTTCATCCACACATTTATTTTCACTGGCAGAAAGCTTGGGTGGTGTTGAAAGTTTAATCAATCACCCTGCAAGTATGACACACGCTTCTATTCCCAGAGAAGAGAGAATCAAAAATGGATTAAGTGATGGGTTAATTAGATTGAGTGTTGGTATTGAGGATGTAGATGATTTAATAGAAGATTTAGCTAACGCAATTGGCAAATAATTTATTTTGGGTTACTTTCTGAAACTTTTTGTATTAAGTGTTATTGCCTATGCAATGTACGATTTGCTTTGCTAATGATGTATTAGTAAACTTTAAAACAAACAAAATGATTCAAAAAACTTACTACAAAACAAAAGATTATTGTAAAGTAAAGTTTTCTTTAACCCCAGAAAATGCCGAAACAGTTGAAATATTAGGATTGAATAGCGACTGGGAAAATGCTGTTGTAATGAGTAAAAAAAAGGATGGTACTTTTTCTGCTGAAGTTAATTTGCCAAAAGATACAACTCACCAATTCAAATACTTAATAAATCAAGGCGATTGGATAAACGATGAAAGTGCCGATAGTTTTGAGCCCAATACATTTGGAAATACAAATAGCGTTTTAGCTATTTAATAACACAGAAAACAGAGCAAAGAATTGAAACTTTGCTCTGTTTTGTTTTTACATACTACACTTACTTTAATCCTTAAAGTAACTTTTTTGAATGAAGATTTATAACATTGCAGTATGCAATTTACAAATCAGTTAATTCATTCTCAATCTCCATATTTGCTGCAACACTCACACAATCCTGTTGATTGGTTTCCTTGGTGCAACGAAGCTTTGCAAAAATCGATAGATGAAAACAAGCCAATTCTAGTTAGCATTGGTTATTCATCTTGCCATTGGTGTCATGTTATGGAACGTGAAAGTTTTGAAGATGAAACTACAGCAGCAATAATGAACCAAAATTTTATCAATATTAAAATTGATAGAGAAGAAAGACCAGATCTTGACCACATTTATATGGATGCTGTTCAGGCAATGACTGGCAGTGGTGGCTGGCCATTGAATGTTTTTTTAACACCACAGTTAAAACCCTTTTTTGGTGGAACATATTTTCCTCCAGTCAACGCCCACGGTAGAATGAGTTGGAAAGATACTTTGCTGGCAGTTAGTAAAGCCTTTATTGAACGAAATGATGATATTGAAAATCAAGCAACAAAACTTACAGAACACCTAATATCAAGTAATTCTTTTAAAGCATTAAAAAATAAATCAAATGAAGAAATTAATGTAGAAATGCTTCAGCAAATTGCTAGTAATGTGCTTGCACAAGGAGATGTGGTTTGGGGTGGATTTGGTAATGCTCCAAAATTTCCTCAAACTGGTTGTATTCAATATTTGCTGCGACAATATCATTTCACTAAAGATGAAGAATGTTTAAACCAAGCGTTGCTTAGTTTAGATAAAATGATTCAAGGAGGAATTTATGACCAAGTAGGAGGGGGCTTTTCACGTTACAGCACAGATGAGAAATGGTTTGCTCCACACTTCGAAAAAATGTTGTATGATAATGCACTTATTGTTGGCGTTTTATGCGAAGCTTATCAAATTACAAAAAAGAAAATATATGCAGATGTAATTCATCAAACGCTTGATTTTGTTGAAAAAGAATTGATGAATACGGAGTTTGCCTTTTATAGTGCTCTAGATGCAGATAGTGAAGGAATTGAGGGTAAGTTTTACACATGGGGTAAAGCGGAAATTGAGAAATTATTGGGTGAAGATGCTAGTATTTTTTGTGAAATTTATAATGTGAAGGATGAAGGAAATTGGGAACACGATAATATTCTTTGGCTAAAAAAAACAGTAGAAGAGTATGCAAAATCTAACAAACTAGATGTTGGTGAACTTGATAAAAAAATAAAACATTGTAAAGAAACACTGTTAATTGAAAGAAACAAACGAATTAGACCACAACTTGACGACAAAATAATTACATCTTGGAATGCGATGATGAATGTAGCATATTCTAAAGCCTTTGCTGCTACTGGTTTTGAACGTTATAAACATATTGCAATCTCAAATATGAGTTTTCTTCTAAATGATATATTTTGCAACGAAAATTTAATGCATTGTTACAAAAATAACAAAGCTTACATATCTGCATTTTTAGATGATTATGCTTATCTTATCTATGCATTAATTCACCTTCAAGAGATAACAGGCAATCAGAATTATATTGTAAATGCAAAGCAATTATGCGACCAAGTGATGCAAAAGTTTGCAGATAATGAATCTTTTTTCTTCTTTTTTACTGAGCAAAATCAAGAAAATACTATCGTAAGAAAAATAGAAATTTATGATGGAGCTGTTCCGTCCGCAAATTCAATTATGGCATTTTGTATAAACTATCTTTCAGGCGTTTTTTTTGATGATAATTTACGCAAACGTTTCCTCGATATGTCCACAGCATTATCTTCTGCAATTTTAAAACACCCAACTTCATTTTCTTACTGGGCTTCCTCACTGCAAAGTGTGGTTTATACTTGTAAAGAAATTGTTGCAGTTGGAGAAGCTGCAAATACAGCAATAGCAACTATTTTAAGTAAATATATTCCTAACAAAATATTTCTATCTGCTAATAATGAAGCAAGTTGTTTTTTGCCAATTCTTAAGGGCAAGTGGGTTGAAAATGAGACAAATTATTTTATTTGTCAGGGGCAATCCTGTTTACCACCTGCTAAAGAACTTTACAAATTTTTGCATTTATATAACATTTAATTCACCTATATTGCAGCCGATTTAGTTGAAAAGCATACAGTCTTTAGGCATTAATCAATAAAAGAAAGAAAAGATATCGTCAATTTTTTACACAATTATTTTAGGTTTAATTTTTACAAATTTGGAAATATGCCAAATTTGTCACTATTTTTGTCGTCACCATTTAACCGAATCACAAATGATGAAGAATCTTGTTTATGTATTGCTTTCAGCAACTGTCACGATAGGAATGATATCGTGCTCAAGTAAAGGAAAAAACGCAGGTAAAGACACCTATGATGTAGATGGACAGGTGCGTGGTACTGCTCCTACTGCTAAGCGAAGTATGGGTGCACCATTTGGTATGGCTTACATTCCACCTGGGACATTTCACATGGGTCCTAGTGATGAAGATGTTAACTACAGTCTCAATCAACGTAATCGCCAAGTATCAATACCAGGTTTTTGGATGGATATGACAGAGGTTACAAATAATCGTTATCGTTCATTTGTTTTGTGGGTAAGAGATTCTCTTGCTGCAAAGGAATTAGGCTTTGTTAAAAATGGTGGTCCTGGAGCATCTGGTGATTCAGTACAAGCTATTAATTGGGATAAGGCAAAAACCATTAAGTATGATTCTAAGAATTTAGAGAAATTAGGAGAAAAATTAGTTCTAGCACCTGATAATCGACTATATGGAATGATAGAACTTGATCCTGAAAAATTTAAATATCGTTTCGAGGAATTTGTTTTGTCTGAAGCCGCAAGAAAGGAAAACTACGGACTAGCGAGAAAAAATTTCATTACTAGAGAAAGTGTTAAAATATATCCTGATACATTAGTGTGGATGAGAGACTTCTCTTACGCCTACAACGAACCAATGACCAAAAGGTATTTTTCTCACCCTTCTTTTGGTAATTATCCTGTAGTTGGTGTTAATTGGAAACAAGCAAAAGCATATTGCCATTGGAGAACAGCAATGCAAAACAAAAGTTTAGCAAAGCGTGGTATGGCCGTAGAAAGTAATTATCGTTTACCAAGTGAAGCTGAATGGGAGTATGCTGCTAGAGGTACACGTACTAATAGTATGTATCCTTGGGGTAACTATTATCCAAGAAATAAAAAAGGATGCTTGCTAGCTAATTTTAAACCTGGTCGTGGTAACTATGCTGAAGATGGTGGTTTTTACACTGTTAGAGCAGATGCTTATTGGCCTAATGATTATGGCTTATACAATATGAGTGGTAATGTAGCTGAATGGACAAGTTCTTATTACAACGAAGGCTCATATAATTTCTTCAGTGAAATGAGTCCAGATTTAAGATACGATGCAAAGGATTCTGATCCTCCATATATGAAAAGAAAAACTACTCGTGGAGGTAGTTGGAAAGATGTTGCATTTTATCTTCAAACTAGCACACGAGCGTTCGAATATCAAGATACTGCTAAGTCATACATTGGATTTAGATGTGTAATTGATTTAGCCCCTCGAATGAAATAAATTTTAACTTCACGTTCAAGTTAAATAACATATTCTTAACAATAAAAAGTTTAAATTGCATTCAATTGAACATTGAGTGTATAAATACGCTCAAGAATTACAAAAACTAAAACTCTAATCAAAAAAAAACACAAAAAATGGCAGCAAAAATCCCACCAAAGGTTAACAAGTTTATGGACATCTTCGTTTCTATTGCAGCGGCAGTAGTAATTTATGGTGCACTACAAAAAATATTACACTCTCCAATCGCGGATATTATGCTTAAGATTGGTCTTACAACTGAGGCAATATTGTTTTTATGTTATGGTATTTTATACATTATTTATCCAGCAATGGATGAGCACGAAGTGCATATTCCTGGAATGGAAAATGTAGATAAAGGAAACCCTGCTTTAAAATCAATGGAAAAAATGTTAGCAGAGGCTGATATTACACCAGCTAACTTAGGAAAATTAAGTACTGGATTTCAAAAATTAGGAAGCACTGTAGATAAAATGGGAGAAATTGGTGAAGTTGTTAAATCTACTGGCGACTTTTCTGCTAAAACGAAAGAAGCTACAGCTGCTTTAGGTGCTGTGGCTGCATCTGTAAATCAAGCTACAGGCACTTTCAATTCGTTCAATGCTGCTAGTGAAACTACAAAACAATTCCACGGTCAAATTCAAGTTTTAACAAAAAATCTTTCTTCTCTTAACACGATTTATGAATTAGAGTTACAAGAAAGCAATAATCATCTTAAAACAATGAACCAATTCTATGGTAAATTAGCACAAGCTTCAGCTGCAATGAATAATACTGCTGAAGATGCTGTAAAAGCAAAAGATCAAATTGCAGCACTTGCAACTAATTTAACTAAGCTTAATTCTGTTTACGGAAATATGCTAACTGCAATGCAAGGTAGATAATCTAATTCTTGATTGCAATAGAGTAAACAATATTATAAATCTTTAAATAGTAAATAAAAATGTCTCTACCTAAAGAGCCCAGGCAGAAGATGATTAATTTGATGTACTTAGTGTTGACAGCATTGTTAGCATTGAATGTATCATCTGAAATCTTAAATGCCTTTAAAACAGTGGATAGAAGTTTGATGAATGCTAATGGCATTGTCGACAAAAAAGATAAAGAGGTTATGGCTTCTTTCGAGGAGTTGCTTAAAGATGGTAAAACACACGATAATGCAGCTAAATGGAAGCCTTTAGCAGATCAGGCAAAACAAATGTCTGACCAATTAGTTAAAGAGATTGAGGATCTTAAATTGGAATTAAAAAAAGAGGCTGGTCTTGGCAAAGGAGGAAAAAATGAGAAGGGCGAAGACTTATTCAAGGAAGATGATTTAGAAGCTGCTACAAGACTCTTTATTGGTCATGAAGGAATAAAATCTAATAAGGGTGAAGAGTTAAAGAAAAAGTTAGAGGAGTTAAAGAAAAAGTTGTTGGAATTACATCCTGATATTCAGACAACATTGGGTAATTCTTTACCAATCGATGTTTCTACTCCTGATAATAAGGATTGGAGCCAGGTTTATTTTCATATGACACCTACTGTTGCGGCACTTACGATTCTAAGTAAATTTGAGAATGATGTTAAAAACAGTGCTTCTCAAGTTGTAGAATTCTGTCATCAACAAGTTGGTCAAGTGAAAATTATTTTTGATCAGTTCCAAGCTATTGCAAGCCAAAGTTCTGAATATGTTATGCCTGGTCAAGAAGTAAAAATAACAGCTGGTGTTGGTGCATTTAGCAAGGCTGCTGCTCCAAGCATCACAATTGATGGTGCCAGCGTTCCGTTAAATGCTGAAGGTGTAGCTGAGCTTAAGTTCAATGCTGGTGGTACGGGTGCTTACAGCAAAAAAGTTGTAATTAACTATCTTAAGCCAGATGGAACAAGAGGTACAACAGAAAAAGAAATCAAATATACCGTAGGATCTCCTACTGGTGTTACTGCAAGTGCTGAGAAAGTAAACGTACTGTATTTAGGATTAGATAATCCAGTTAGAATATCTGGTGGTACTAAAGGTGCAGAAGCTATAAGTGCTACAGTTGATAATGGAAATATTGTAAAAGGTGAGGGTGGTTTATTTACAGTAAAACCAGCAAGTGCTGGTAAAGCAACTGTAAGTGTTACTGTGGATGGAAAAACAACACCTTTTAATTTCCCGGTTAAAAGAATACCAAATCCAACTCCAATGATTGGAGCTTATGGTGGCGGTAGTGTTCCAGTAAACCAATTTAAAGCTAATATTGGTGTAAGAGCTGATATGGGTGATTTTGTTTTTGAAGGTATTAAGTTCAATGTTGCTAGCTTCACTATAGTTTGCACAGGTAGAGGTTTTGAACAAACGGGTCCTAAGTTTGCTGTAGTTAACGGGGCTTTATTTACTCCTGATGTTAAGGGATATATTGAAATGTGTCGTGCAGGATCTTCTGTTCTTATTACAGATATTACTGTTGAAGGACCAGATGGTAGAAGAAAATTGCCAGCTTCTATGGCATTTAATTTGACAAACTAATTTTTATATGCAAAGATTATCATTTAAGTTTTTTACAGTAGCAATGTTAGTTTTTACTGTAAGTGTAAATAGCTCTTTTGCACAGGGAAAGAAAAAACCTGCTACAAAAAAGCCGGCTGCCGCTTCTTCTAATCCTTTTGGAGGTGGTGGTAATACTGCAGCACCTGCCTCAAGTAATCCTTTTGGAGGTGGTGGAGCAAATACACAGCCTCCAAAAACAAGTGGAGGTGCTGCTGATCCATTCTCAGCATCTTCAAAGACAAGTGGGGGAGCAGTAGATCCTTTTGCACCTTCAAAACCTGCTAGTGGGGCTGGACAGCCACCAGCTAACAAATCTGTTAGCGGCAATGTGCCAGTTGTAGTTGTGCCTTCAAGTACTGCAAACCCTCTTTCAGATTCAGCTAAGCCTGCTCTTAGAAATGCTAGTGCTATAATTTCTGACATTAAAGACAGAAATCCTTTAGCTTATGACGACATTCGAGAGGATGATGCCATATATAGACACAAAATTTGGAAAGTAATTGATGCAAGAGAAAAAATTAATGCACCATTTATTTATAATGAGGATGACGGTAATCAATTGTTTTTTTCTTTGATATTCAAGGCTGTTGTAGAAGATTCTGTTTTGGCGTTTGAAGATGATAAATTTCGCAAGCCTTATAAAGATTTGAATAAGTTTAAAGGTAAATTTTCAGGTGGAAACGATACTCTAGAAGTGCCAGATTTAGATGGAAATATCATAAGAAAAGAAGTTAGAAGTAAGGAGTTTCCTGTTGATTCTGTATATGAATTTATGTTAATGGAGGAAGCTATTTTTGATAAAGAGGCTTCTCGTTTAGTCCACAGAATTATAGGTATTGCACCAATGGGTCCAACAATTTTGCCTTCTGGTAAAGTTATTGAGGGACCACATTTTCCTTATTTCTGGATTTACTACCCAGACTTGAGAAAAACCTTAGCTAAAAAGCCGGTTTACAATGCAAAGAATCTTGGATCTAGAATGACTTGGGAGGATTATTTAGAAAATCACCATTTCAGTTATTACATAGTTAAATCTTCAATGGATAATGTTAAAGATCAAACTTTAAAAGAATATATTAAGGACCCTATGTTTAGACTTTTCGAAGGCGAAAAAATTAAAGAGCGAATCTTTAATTATGAGCAAGGTCTTTGGGCATATTAGTTCTGTAAAATTTATTAAAATAGCTTTGGATTTTCCAAAGCTATTTTTTTATGTCAACTATCAATCAGTTACATTTGCCTACTTAAAAATTATATATGAGTTTAATTGTTGTTGGTTCTATGGCATTTGATGCTATAGAAACCCCTTTTGGTAAAAGTGATAGAATAGTAGGAGGAGCGGCTACCTACATTGCTTGGTGTGCAAGCAACTTTTGCAAAGTAAATCAAATTAGTGTAGTTGGTGGTGATTTTCCTCAAGCAGAATTAGATGTCTTATCTTCTAGAGGTGTTTCATTTGAAGGATTGCAAATAAAGAAAGATGAAAAATCATTTTTCTGGAGTGGAAAGTATCATTTAGATATGAATAGTAGGGATACACTAGCAACAGAATTGAATGTGTTGGCTAACTTTAAACCAGAGGTGCCAGAAAGTTATCAGGGTTGCGAGTTTTTAATGTTGGGTAATTTGGATCCTACAGTACAAAGAAGTGTAATAGAGCAATTAAAGGTAAAGCCAAAATTAATTGTACTTGATACTATGAATTTTTGGATGGATATAATGTTAGAAGAGCTAAAAAAGACCATTGGTATGGTAGATGTATTAATGGTGAATGATAGTGAGGCAAGACAACTTAGCGGCGACTATTCTTTGGTAAGAGCAGCAAAGAAAATTATGGAAATGGGACCTAAGTATGTTATAATTAAAAAGGGAGAACATGGTGCTTTACTTTTTCACGATAATAGTGTTTTTTATGCACCAGCATTGCCATTAGAAGAAGTATTTGATCCAACTGGTGCAGGAGATACTTTTGCTGGTGGTTTTATAGCTCATTTAGCTAAAACTGGTGATATTAGTTTTAACAATATGAAAACTGCAATTATAGTGGGTAGTGCAATGGCTAGTTACTGCGTTGAAAAATTTGGTACTGAAAGGTTACGAGAAATTACCCAAGAGGATATTAAGCAAAGAATTAACCAGTTTGTGGAACTAGCTAATTTTGATATTGATTTAGTTTAGTCTAAGTTTAAAATATTGCATAAAAAAAGCTACCAATTGGTAGCTTTTTTTATGCAATATTTTAATGACTATTTCATAGTAAACGTTTCTAAAAATTTAGTAGTAAAGTTTCCTTTTCTAAAATCTTCATTTTGCATTAATTGTAAATGAAATGGAATAGTTGTTTTAATACCTTCAATTACATACTCACTCAAAGCCCTGTACATAGTATTTAAAGCCTCTTCTCTTGTTCTAGCTACAGTTATTAGTTTTCCTATCATACTGTCGTAATATGGAGGGATAACATAGCCTGCATAAACGTGACTATCAACTCTCACACCATGACCTCCTGGAGTATTTAAATAAGTGATTTTACCCGGGCTTGGTCTAAAGTCGTTGTATGGATCTTCAGCATTAATTCTGCATTCGATAGCACACATACTAGGCTGGTAGTTTGCACCTGAAATTTTTTCACCAGCAGCAATTTTTATTTGCTCTTTTATTAAGTCAAAGTTTATAACTTCTTCTGTAACGCAATGTTCTACTTGAATACGCGTATTCATTTCCATAAAGTAGAAATTGCGATGCTTATCTACTAGAAACTCAATGGTACCAACGCTTTCGTAGTTAATAGCTGCTGCAGCTTTAATAGCAGCATCACCCATTGCTTTACGCAATTCTGGTGTCATAAATGGTGATGGGCTTTCCTCAACTAACTTTTGATGACGACGTTGAATACTACAATCTCTTTCACTTAAATGACAAACCTGACCATATTGGTCTCCTGCAACTTGTATTTCAATATGGCGTGGTTCTTCCACAAATTTTTCCATATAAATACCATCATTTTTAAACGAGGCAGCTGCTTCTGCTTTCGCAGTATTAAATGCTTTTTCAATTTCACTTTCTTCCCAAACTACACGCATTCCTTTACCACCACCACCTGCAGTAGCTTTTAAAATTACAGGGTAACCAACTACATTTTTAGCAAGGTCTTTTGCTTGTTCTACACTTTCTAATAAACCACCAGAACCAGGTACAACAGGCACTCCAGCCTTTATCATTGTTTCTTTAGCAGTTATTTTATCGCCCATACTATTAATCATAGTAGGAGTTGGACCAATGAATTTTATGCCGTGATCGGCACATATTTGTGAAAATTTTGCATTCTCTGCAAGGAAGCCATAACCTGGGTGAATAGCATCTGCATTTGTAATTTCAGCAGCAGCCATAATATGTGGAATATTTAGGTAACTATCCATGCTTGATGGTTTACCAATACAAACAGCCTCATCTGCAAAGCGAACATGAAGACTATCTTTATCTGCTGTTGAATAAACGGCAACTGTTTTTATACCCATTTCCCTACAGGTTCTAATTACACGTAATGCAATTTCACCTCTGTTAGCAATTAATATTTTTTTAAACACGAGTAATAATTTGACAATTAAACAATATGGCAATTCGACAATTAAATCTCCATTATTGGCTAATTATAACAATTGTCGAATTGTCGAATTAATTAGGTTCTACCAAAAACAAGGGTTGGTCATATTCTACAGGGCTAGCATCCTCTACTAAAACCTTTACTATTGTACCTTTTACTTCACTTTCAATTTCATTGAAAAGTTTCATAGCTTCAATAATACACACAACTTTTCCAGGAGCTACCTCTGTGCCTACCTCTGCAAATGGAGGTTTATCTGGAGAAGCTTTTCTGTAAAAAGTACCAATCATTGGGCTTTTGATAGTGATTGTATTGCTAGGAGCAGCAGCTTCAGGAGCAACTTGTACAGGTGCTACACTAGGTGCTGCTGATTGAACTTGGGCAATAGGAGCAGCTTGAGGTGCTACATTATAAACTTGTTGAGGAGCGGCAGCAACTGTAACTACCTGTTCTTCCTTTTGTTTGATGGTTACTTTACCATCTTTATCTTCAATACTGATTTCTCCAATATTACTTTTATTGACAATTTTTATCAATTCGTGAATTTGCTTTAAGTCCATTTTAGGCAAGTTTTTGATGAAAAATAGGGTTTTTAATCGAAAAGTGGTGCAATATTAGGGGAGAATCGGCACAATTTATACTTAAAAAATAATAAAGGTTCAAAACTTTGTGAGTGTCTAATTGTAAATTTTTATAATAAAAGATTAAATTAATCTATCCTCCTGCTTTTTTCGACTGAGAATAACCGTTTTTTAGAAGCCATTGTAATATCTTCTCTCTGTGATCTCCTTGTATAATAATTTCTCCGTCTTTAGAAGATCCACCTGTTCCACAGGCATTTTTAAGGCTTTTGCTTAAGCTTTGGATATCATCATCCGTACCAATAAAGCCACTAATAATGGAAGCAGTTTTTCCACCACGATGTTTCGTTTCTAGCCATATTCTCAGTTTTTGTTGATTGGGCAAAAGTGTCTCTATATTGTCAGTTTCTTCTTCAATTTTAAAGTTAGGATCTGTACTAAACACTAAACCACTAAAGCTATTTATCTTTTTCATATTTGTATTATGAATTATTTTTTTTGTTAAAGGATAACAGCTTTTAAACTCAAATCAACACTTTGAGCCTGATGAATTAAAGCTCCAACGCTAATAAAATCAACACCTGTAGCTGCATAGCTTTCAATATTGTCTAAATTAATTCCACCACTTGCTTCTGTTTCAAATTGATGATTGATAATATTTAATGCTTCTGAAATTTTTTTAGGTTCAAAGTTATCAAGCATTATTCTATTAATCTTCTTCAATCCAAATTCACATACTTTTTTTACATCATCAATACTTCTTGTTTCAATTTCAATTTTAATATTGAGATTGTTTTTTTGAACATAATTCCAAGAAGCAGCAATCGCTTTATCGATACCACCACAATAATCTATATGATTATCTTTAAGCATTATCATATCATATAAACCAAAGCGATGATTTGTACCACCACCAATTTTAACTGCTTCTTTTTCTAATAATCTAAAGTTTGGAGTCGTTTTTCTTGTATCGAGTAGTTGTGTTTTATATGCCTTTATTTTTTCTACGTAGATATTTGTCAAACTAGCAATACCACTCATTCGCTGCATTGTGTTTAATACCAGTCTTTCGCACTTTAAAATAGTATGTATATTAGCTTCCACTTCAAATGCTATATCACCATTTAGCACTTTATCTCCATCATTTTTATATTGATGGAAAATAAATTTAGGTTCAACAAACTCAAATATTTTTTTTGCAATTTCAACACCAGCTAATACACAATCTTGTTTAATTTTCAGTATAGCCTTACCTTGTTTTGTTGGCTCAATACAGCATAAAGTACTGTAATCCCCATTTCCAATGTCTTCATTCAAAGCCTCTAATATCAGGTGTTTCAACTTGTCATCTGTTGTCCATTGCTCATTATACATAGGTCTCTTTTTGTTTTTTAAATAAAAATCCCTCCACTTTTCAGTAGAGGGACAAATATATAGTTTGTGTATATTAAACTTAAACTTTAAAGTGAGAGAAAGCTTTATTAGCTTCAGCCATTCTATGTGTATCTTCTTTCTTTTTGAAAGCTGCACCTTCGCCTTTGCTAGCTGCAATAATTTCGTTAGATAATTTGTCAGCCATTGTTTTACCATTCCTATCTCTACTGTATCTGATAAGCCATTTTATGCTAAGAGAAATTTTTCTGTCAGGACGAACTTCACTTGGTATTTGAAAGTTTGCACCACCTATTCTACGACTTTTAACTTCTACAGCAGGTGTTACATTTGCTAATGCCTTTTTCCAAACTTCATATCCATCTTCATTTGTTACTTTTGATACTTTATCAATTGCATCATAAAATATAGTAAAAGCAGTGCTTTTTTTACCTTGCCACATTAGGTTGTTTACAAATCGAGTAACGAGTTTGTCGTTGAAACGACTGTCTGGTGCTAAAGGAATTTTTTTTGGTTGTGCTTTACGCATTGTTTAATTTTTAAGTAATGGCTGAATTTCTTCAAGTATTAAAACTTTACTCAACCTATTTAATAATGATAAATGTTAATTTATTGACGAAAAGAAAAAATTAGTTAGCAATTAACTACTTATTTCTTAGCTTTTTCTTTTTTAGTACCATATTTACTACGGCTTTGTTGTCTGCCTTTAACACCAGCAGTATCTAAGCTACCACGCACAATATGATAACGAACACCTGGTAAATCTTTAACACGACCACCACGTATTAAAACTATTGAGTGTTCTTGTAAGTTGTGACCTTCTCCAGGAATATAAGCAATAACTTCAATTTTATTTGTTAACCTTACTTTAGCTACTTTACGTAAAGCTGAGTTTGGTTTTTTAGGAGTCGTTGTATAAACCCTTGTACAAACGCCACGGCGTTGAGGACAAGCATCTAAAGCTCTTGATTTACTTTTTGCACGGATGATTTCACGTCCTTTTCTTACTAACTGTTGTATTGTAGGCATTATCCCAATATTTTTTTTCGGACGGCAAAAGTAGGGGTTGTGGAATTACTACCAAAAATTAAATTAGTTTTTTTTAATAATATTTGAAATCAAGTGTAAAAATGTTGAAAAATAATAGCATTTACATTAGTTATTGTATGCTCAATCTATCTTAAATAAGTGATTTCACATTGATTAATATTAATATATTTTGTAAATTATGTTAACCTTTAAACATAATGACTAGTAAGTTGCTATACTAACAATAAATTGTATTTGATTTTATAATATCTAAATTAGTTGATTTTTTATTGGTTTGAAACAAATTGAAGGTTTAAATAATTTTGCTTTGAAAATAACGAATTGAAATCGATTGCATTGTATGGATTTATAACTCATATGATATTAGTTTGATCGAGTTAGTAATGTTGTGTATTTTTTTTTGTTAGAAATTTTCTAAAAGAAGTGGCATTATTTAGAAAACAGCTAATTTAAAATGCCGCTAAAAAAAAAGTTACCTGACATTAAGAAAATATTAACTAATAAGCATTAGTATTGCTTCTGAAAATTCCCCTCAAACGACGATTTAGTAATTTTAATTCCAATTTTAGAAACAGAAAATGGCTAAGAAGCTTGATTTTAATAGGCTCTACTAGAAATTTTTGTCCCTAAGATTTATTTAAGTAAAATCAAGAGTGGGAAACTGCTTGAGAATAAATAAAAAAATATGATGCTACATCAACTTCTACAATTTTACGAGCATTTGCAGCGTAAGCAGTTTAATTCTTCTTCTCAATGCTTTGAGAAGCAAAACTTTGAAACTAACACACATCACAATAAACAAACAAATATGAAAACAACTACACAAAAAAATGGGGTAGGAAAAATTGTATCAGCATTTATCTTATCGATGCTATTTACTTTTGCAAGTTTTAATGCTGCAAATGCACAAGTAACAGTAACAGGAGATGGAGCTGGTGGAAGCCCCTATGCAACATTAGCAGATGCAATTACTGCTGTTAATGGCGTTGGTACTTTAACACAACCAACAACAATAACGCTTTTAACTGGTAATCCACAAACAGCACCAAATGGTGGGTATGTAATTACTGCAACTGGTTCTAGCACTAACACACTTGTAATTACAGGTGCTGGTAGTGGTAGCATTGTAACTGCTGCTGTACCCACAAGCAATAATGTAAATGATGCCATTTTTAAAATCGTAGGTGGGGATTATATCACCATTACTGGTTTTCAAATGCAAGAACACGCTACTACGCCTGCAATTGCACCAGCAACTAATAATATGACGGAGTTTGGTATTGCTATTTATGCTGCATCTACAACTAATGGGGCAAAAAATAACACTATAAGTAATAATACTATCTCATTAGGTGCTACTTACACTCAATCTTTTGGTATATTTTCTACTGCAACTTTTAGTTCTGCAAATGCAGCAACTGTAACTGCACAAGTTTCTGTTGCTGGTGGAGAAAACTCTAACAATACAATTATAGGCAATACAATTTCTAATGTTGCTTTTGGTATTTCTGTTGTAACACAACCTGCCACTGCCACTTTTAGTGAAACAGGCTGGGTAATAGGACAATCTGGAAGTGGTAACACTATTACTTATGTTGGTAATGCAAATATTACAACTGCTTACACATTGTTATCAACTAGTGTACATGGTGGGATTATTGTTAGAAATGCAGTTGGAAATTCTATAAGATATAATAACGTAACTAGTGGTACAATTTCTTTAGCTGCTATTTCTACTAACGGTATTGCATTATCTTCTAGTGCCACACCAGCAGGTGTAACATACACAAATAATTTAAGTAATAATGTAGTTAGTTTAACTTCATCTACTAACACCAGTGGTACATTAAATGGTATTGATTTTGGATATGGTATAGCTACTGGTACAATTACTAGTAACAATAACAATATTACTATTACACAAAATTCTAACATAGTAGCAGTATCTGGAGCAATTACAGCAATTAGAGCACCTTTTACTTCTGCAAACAAAACTGCAAATGATAACGTAGTTTTGATAAATCAAAATTCTGCTGTTACTGCTACTACAACAAATAGTTCTTCTTTAACTGGTATTAATTTAGCAGGTACAACAACTGGTGCAATTGAAAGTAAGAATAATGGTATAACCATTAATCAAAATGCTACAGTAACTAGTGGAACTGGTGCTAACACTGTTTCTGGTGCTATAACTTTTTTAACAGTTGCAGGAACTACAACCACAACAAACACAGTTCAAGGGAACACATTAATATTAAATCAAGTGCCAGTATCGACAGCTGGTAGTGGTGGAGTTTCTTTCTCTACTGGGGCCATTTCAGGAATTCTAGCTAATGGTGCATCTACAGGTGGTGTAACAATTGGTGGGGTTGGTGCTTTAAAAAACACAATTAGTATTAAGCAATCAGCTATCTCTGGTGCTGGAACTGGAACTCTTACTTCTTCTCAAGCAATTACATATTTAAATATCGGTGCTACACATTTAGGAACAGGTGTTGCTATTAATAATAATACATTTGATGCTGCTGGTTCTGCTTTAAGAACTACTGGTACTATTATTGGTATTACCCACACAACTGGTGATATTAGTTTTATTAACACTATTAATAATACGTTTACAATTAGTAAACTAGGGGCAAGTGGTGCTATAACTTTTTACAACGAAACTACTTCTCCAAGCCAGCTTTTAGATAGTATGACTGGAAATACTATTACAATAACAAACCTTTCAGGAACTTCAACAGCAACTGGTATAGCTAGTTTAGGTGGTACAGGTACGACAAATCCTAAAGGTATTCGTGGTAATACTGTAAGCATATCTGGATCTACAACAGGAACAATTTATGGCATAAGAGTTGGCTGGTGTGGTACACCAAATTCATCT
>JBMLRA010000066.1:0-13546 GCA_049241265.1 Chitinophagaceae bacterium | reverse complement strand
CAGTTGCTTCATCTAAATTGGTTTGTAAACGCTTGGGAAATATGGGGTCATTTCTTAAAATAGCTAATAAACCTGATGCTTCATTAAGTTTTTTGGCTTCTAAATAATTTCTTACAATCCATATAAAAGCACCATTTCTTTCAAGTGGCTTACGCAATATTAACTTATTAATAAATGGACGCTTCTTTTCGTTTGTGGCTATTGTAAATACCCCATCTTCATTGCTAGCATTGCTTCCCATTGGTATATCATATCCATCATCTTTAGGTGCATAAATGTAATTAAGATATTGAAAAACATAATAAGCCGAATCAAAGTTTTTTCTATACAAATAAGCTTTTCCAAGTATCATATATAAATCATCAACCCAATCACTCCTTAAATCGTGGAGTAAAATGCCTGCATTGCATTTATAAATTATTGAATCAATATCTTTATCGGCAGCAGTTGTGTTTAGAGAATAATTGTAAAAAGACAAAAACTTTGAGTAATCGTCAACGTATGCTTCTTTAGCTTTTTCAATAACCTCATTTAGTCGGTTATTGGCATTAAAAAAATAGTTGTAATGAGAAACAGTGTTACCAAAAAAACGCTTTATAGGTTTAATTTTTTTCTCTTCAGTTTTCTCCGACTTTAATAGTTTTTCCTTGTACTTGTCTGGCTTTTGTTTTTCCAAATCAATAGTTGTACCTGGTTGTGCATAGCTTATTTTTAAAAATAAAAGACAAGCTAAAACCAATATGTTTCTTGCAAAAGATAATTTCATACTAATGTGTAAATAAAACAAAAAATAAAAGTAGAAATAAGTTTAAATAATCAAAGTTTTAATGTGTTAGGTATATTACCTTTAATTTTGTTTCAACAGATGGCAAATCTAACAGAAAATACTACAATAAAACGACTTCAAAATAAGTATAGACTTGTTGTAATGAACGATGATACTTTTGAAGAAGTAGTTACTTTTAAACTTAGCCGTGTAAGTGTTTATATTGCATTGAGTTCAACTTTTGTTATTTTGGTTGGTTTTACCGTTTGTTTACTTGTATTTACGCCTCTAAAATACTACATACCTGGTTACGGAAACAAAAAAAGTCTTACACAGCTGCAATTACTTAAAACTAGAACCGATTCTTTAGAACAAGCCATTAGATATAAAGAACAATATATGGATGGTTTTAGAAAAGCTATTACTGGAAATGGAACAATGGTTTTAGACTCTACAGCCATTAATGTTTTAGAAAATGAGAATCAAAAACTAGGTTCTAAAAAGAAAGAAAAAGATATGGATCAAGAACCACGTAGAAAGAAAAGAAGACGAAGAGATTAGCATTGAAATCAATCTTCCTTTTTATCAAAAGTGGTTTTAAAATAGTCAATAATTACATTGTTGTCTCCTAACTCATGCTCCATATCACTCAGTTCATGCTCTAGTGCTTTAGTACTTATTTGAATCTCTAACAGAGATAACAACATTGAACTCATTAAAGAACACATACTAATAGCAAATAACCAATGTGCAACAAACTGACGATTGGTAAAAATTAAAAACATTGAAATAACACAAAGTAAAAAGCTGGTAACAGCTAAAATTTGCATAAATCTTATCATAGTAAGCCTTGTACGCAAATTTTGTATTTGGCGAATAATGCTTGGTCTGCTCTCTTTTTCTTTGTTATACCTTTCATGCAGATTGCGAATTAAATTGGACAAAGCCAAAAATCGATTACTGTAAACTAACATTAAAAAAGTAATAGCTGGAAATAAAAGTGCAGGTATGTTTATAGTTAATTCCATAATAGAGAGTTTACAGTTTGACGTTTAGTGTTTGAATTTTAAAATATTGAGCCTTAGACATTAAACTTTACTTAGGTGCTTTCTTGTATAGATATAGTACAACAAAACTGAAAATAAAATTAGGAATCCAAACTGCAATGGTTGGTGGTAAATTTCCTTTGGTAGAAAAAATAGTAGAAAATTTATCCGTCAAAATAAATAGCAATGCAATTAAAACACCCATTGCTAAATGCGAACCACTTCCTCCTCTCACTTTTCTACCAGCAACAATTGCACCCATTAGTGTTAAGATGATTACAGAAACCGCAGTGGCAATTCTTCTTCCATATTCAACCAAAAGTTCATTAATATTTTCAGAACCTTTTTCTTTTTCGATTTTAATATATCTGCTCAACTCAGGCGATGTTAAGATGTCTTTTGTGTATTTACCTCTCAATAAATCTCTTGGTGTTGCCGAAAAAGACAATTGGCGTTCAGCTATTTGTAATAAATTTTCTTGCACAGTGTCAATATCTCTAATAATAAGGGTTTGCAGCTTCCATCTTTTTGTTTTATCATCCCAAAACATCTTGTCTGCCTTTACATTTTGTACTAATTTATTGTTAACTATTTTATATAAAAAACAGCCAGTGCTACTTCTTGTTGCAGTATCATAATTATTAATTACAGCATAAGTGAACGAATCAATTTTAAGATACATACTTGCACCTCTATCATTAATAGTGCTAATAGTTCGTTCGTAAGATGAATTAGCATCAATATATTTCGTTTCAAATAGTGTACGTTTTTTATTGGCATTTGGCACTGTGTACATACCAGCTAAAAGCAGAATTAAGCCTAGAAAAATCCCACCAAATAAATATGGCCTAAGCCAACGATTATACGTAACTCCACTTGCTAACACAGCAATAATTTCGCTTCTGCCAGCCATTTGAGATGTAAAAAAAATAACAGCAATAAATACAAATAAAGGAAAAAGCAAGGCAGTCATATGAGGAATAAACCCCAAATAATACTGATTGAATATTTGGTAAGCTGAAAGATTTGATCTTACAAAATCCTCTGCCTTCTCACTCATATCAATTACAACTGTAATAACAACAAATAAAAAAATAGCAAAGAAAAAAGTCTTAAAAAAATTTCTAATAATATACCAGTCTATTTTCTTCATTTGAAAAATTACTTATAGCAATAATTGCAAATATAAACGGTGGTAGCTAGCATTAAATAAAGAGATAGTTAATATTAACAAAAATGCACTCATAGAAATGAATGCATTACTTAAATCATCATAGGTAAACGGACTAGTAAGTGATGTAAAACTAAATATGCTAGTGTTATGAAGTGGCATCTTATAGTTCAGGTGGATAAAATAAAATTAAACTTTTGCCTTATCCACAAAAAAAGAGCCATTCAACATATAGTCAAATGGCTCTTTTTGCAAAGAAAAAAAACATTAAACATTAGCACCAACAGCACTATCAACAACCTTTCCAAGCTCTGTTTTAAGCATACGAGATGGATAACGATTGATAACTATAAAATCGTGAGTTGCCATAATAACAGTGGTTCCATAATCTTTTGCAATTTGAAATAATAACTGCATAATTTCATCGCTAGTCTCAGGGTCAAGATTCCCTGTTGGCTCGTCTGCCAAAATAAGTTTGGGCGAATTTAGCAAGGCACGTGCAATATCAACACGCTGTTGTTCGCCTCCACTCATTTCATAAGGCATTTTATAGGCTTTGCTTTTAATGCCAACCTTATCAAGCACATCATTAATTTTCTCTTCCATTAATTTCTCATCTTTCCAACCCGTTGCCTTTAAAACAAACTTCAAATTTTCGTGAATGTTTCTATCGGTTAACAATTGAAAATCCTGAAAAACAACGCCCAGATTGCGTCTTAAAAAAGGTACTTTCTTCCAGTCCATTGCTCTTAAATCAAAGCCAACAACAGATGCTGTGCCCTCTGTTAATGTTAGCTCTCCATAGAGAGTTTTTAATAAGCTACTTTTTCCTGTACCCGTTTTGCCCACCAAATAAACAAATTCGCCTTTTTCAATATCAAAGTTCACATCACGAAGAATAAGGCTTTTGCCTTGATATATATTAACGCCACGAAGTGATATTACTGTTTCTGCCATAATTGTAATTTGTTGTAAAAATATATTTATAAAATAAAACAACTATAATTTTCTACCTACCACCTAATAATGGCATAGAAAATTTAACCCCAAAAGCTCCATCACCTTTTGCATTAGGGAAGCTTTTTACAAAATCAACTCTTATTACTTTGAATACATTTTCTACAGAAAACATTGCCTCGTAATAACCTTGTTTTGTATCGTTGTTATAAAAAGCATTACCACCTAAAACAAAGAACCAATTTAATTTTTTAAATAATGGTATTTTATTGGTTAAAAGGCCATCCAAATGGTATTCAATATGAGCTTCACTATACAATTTTGCAGTATTGCTGTAAGCATAATAAGGCATTAATTGAAAACTGTTTAAATAGCTAGATGCTGTAGCAATTTGATTTCCTAATACATGGTTCATATCTGGCACAAACACTTGTGATGCGTGTGCAAAACCTGCTAATTTTAAATTATAGTTTATTCTACCACCAAGTTTTAAGTTAAGATTATCGTTCATTGCAAATTGCCATTTGCTATAATCAACATCGCTGCCCAAAACATTTTTCAATCCCTGAGTAAATGAAAAACTAAATGTTGGATATTTAGATCCTATATTAACCTTTCTATCAGGAAATTCAATGTACTTAGCACCTGGCTTCCAACTTATTGTTGCTGTTGCACTAAAAGCTTTGTGTTCTGTAATATTAGATGCAGCAACAGCAGCTGGATAATTTGCTGTAAATTCTCTTCCTTCTATTTTCCTCCAATAATAATCTGAGGTATTTTCTAGTGGCAAACGATGTTGGTAGTTGATGTTAGTACTAAATGATAATCCATTGTTAAAGCCCTTGCTATAATTAAGTTTAAAGAATCTTGCTTCATAAATTTTCATATAATTATTAGTCCATCTTAATGTTGAAAGTGTATTATCTAAAACACTAATTGGATTATTATTATCGAATTGAAAAACATCGCTACCTAGTCTTAGATTAAGAGAACTTGGGTAAATTTTGCCAAAGCTATAGTAGGTATTTACATTGGCGTTAAAATGTGTATTGCTAAACCCATATCGTAAGTTAGGATGTATTGCAAGTTTATTTTTTTTGCTAAACTCTTTGTTATAGTGAAAGTTAAGATTCGCAACCAAACCTTCTACAGTATTAAATTGCAGGAAACTAGTAAGTAATGGTTCAATATAAATATTGCTTTTCTTTTTTGTATTGCTAAAAGTTTGTCCTGTTAATAACAGTTTAGTTAACCCAATTTTATTATCACGTCTATCAATACTATCTAAGTATTTAGGGTCTTTATGTGCTTGTTCTAAACTATCTTTCTTTTTATAATCTTTTACCTCAGACTCTAGCAATGGCAGTGGTCTTGTGCTATCCCAATAAGTTGCACTACGCTTGTTACTGCTATCTTGAAATTTCATAATAACATTATCAAAAAAGCCTTTTTCAAAAGTTGGACTTGTATTAAATTTATTATACACCTGAACAATATTTCCAAAAAAATCAAATGAAAAAAACTTGCCAGCCGGGGAAATTACTTGTTGTTTTATAGTCCAATGTTTGCCCAATGGAACATACAATTGTTGAATTTTAAGCGTATCCAAAAACTGCAATTGTTGTGCTTTTAACAAAAACAAATCTGTGCTTTGTATTCGCCATTCATCTTCAATAATGTTAATATAACCAGTAAACAATGGCTCGTAAGTTCTCTTAGGAATAACTTTAATACGATTCACCATTTTATCGTTTTCAAAAAAAGTTCCTTCGTACTTGTATTTATAATAATGTAAAGCATTATCAGATAATGGAGAAATAAAACCTCTTGGATTTAACCCTCTACCAACACTTATAATATTTTGATAAAAAGAAATAATCTGCGGATTAGCTAAGCCAAACCCATCACTAGAGCCACTTACACGAGTTGATACTACTTCAATTTTTCTATTACTCTTGCCATCAACAGAATATTTAGCTACACTTTCCGATAAAAAAATAATCTTCCTTTTGCTGGTATCACCATCTTCAAAATCTACAGTTTCGCCCAAAAATTTCTTTGGATAATTTCTTAATTGAATTTGACCTTTTACATAAACCTCACACTCAAACTTTTTAATTTCATTTAGGTGTTCATCACGTTTCTTTATAGCTTTTCTAATAATTTCATAGGCAGGATCTTCGCCACCAGTCTTAATAACTACATCATTCAAATTGTATTGCTGTTCTTCTAACTGAAAATTAATTTCCTGATTTTCTTTACCCATTTTAATTTTCTTTTCAAAAGATTTATAGCCAATATGCTGGCAAACAATGGTAAAACTTCCCTCTCCAACATTAATACTAAATTCGCCTTTTACATTGGCTGTAGTCCCTTTGGCTGTGCCTTTAACCAAAATTGAAGCATAAGCTAGTGGTGTATTTTTAGTGTCGGTTACAACACCTTTAATCTCACCAGCAAACGATTCAATGCAATTAATAAAAAGGATAATTAGTAACAGTTTTCTCATATATCTTGATGTTTGTATTTGGTGGCTTAGATACTGTAATGGTTTTAATTGAAACGAAAATATGTTTTATAAGCTATCAAACTAATTCAAAGCAAAACTTTAAGATTTTATTTACAATTAATAGAACACATACTTTTGAACAATGTATAATTTAAAGCATTTTAAAGCAAATAGCGAAGCAGATGTTATAGCATTTATGCATCAGCATCCCTTTATTATTCTTTGTGGTGTTGATGAAAACAATAAACCTGTTGCCACCCATATTCCTGTTTTAATAGAAGAACGAAATGATAAACTAATTTTACTTGCACACATTATGCGTAAGCAGTTACACACCATTGCATTTGAAAAAAATTCTAATGTTTTAGCTATTTTCAGTGCAGCTCATTGTTATGTTAGTGCTACCAACTACGAACATCAATATACTGCCAGCACTTGGAATTATCAGGCAGTACACGCAAGTGGAACATTACGCTTTTTAGATGATGAAGCACTGTACAATTTGCTAGTTAAACTAACTGAAAAATTTGAGAATAATCCTACCTCTACAGCACTTGTACAGAAAATGGATAAACAATATGTAGCAGATAATATGAAAGCTATTGTTGCATTTGAAATAGAAATTACCCATATTGAACACGTATTTAAACTTAGCCAAAACAAAGATGCTGCAACAAGAAAAAAAATCATCAACTCATTAGAACAAATGAATAACGATGATACAAAAAATGTAGCTACAGCAATGAGAAAAAACGAGGCAGAAAATTAAATACAAAACCAAAATTTTACCTACTTGCTACTTCCAATTTACCATTAACTTTAAACAAAATGTTCTACATACTTCTAAAAAAATTAATAAAAGCAGCAGGTGGCAGGGTTAAAATGCTGATGGCAGTTGTTGGTTTATCTGTTGCTATGCTGCTGATACTTTTTGCTGTGCAATTACAGGTGAATTATGATACATTGTTGAATGAAAAAAGCAATAAAGACAGCATCACAAATTTTCTTGTAATCAATAAAGTATTAAACAATCAAACTATTGGTTCCACTACACTTTCTGCAAATGATATTAATAATTTTAAAAAACAAAGTTTTGTACAAGAAGCAAGCGAAATAACCCCCAGTCGTTTTAAAGCATCTATACAAAGTAATAGTAGCCGTTTTCCTTTTTATACAGACATTGCTTTTGAAAGTGTTCCTTCCTCTTTTATTGATGTATCAAGTGAGCATTGGAATTGGGATTCAACTACAGGCTATATTCCATTGATAGCTCCAAATATGTTTTTAGATTTTTATAATTTCCAGTTTTCGTTTTCACAAAATATGCCACAACTAACACCAGATATTGTTAAAATGATTGGCTTTACTGTGAACATAGAAACACCTTTAGGAAGAGTACAATATCCAGGAAGAATTGTTGGTTTTAGTAATAGAATTACATCTTTATTAGTGCCAGATGAATTTATGAAATGGGGTAATCAATTTGCAAAAAATAATAACACACAACCTAGCAGATTAATTATTAAAATAAAAGATCCTGGCAGCCCCGAACTAGTAAATTACTTAGAAAAAAATGGCTACACAACCGATGCCGATAAAACAAGATTTAGCAAGTATAGAAAAATCGTGAACACTGTTGCTGCCATTAGCTGGGTAACTGGTGCTATTATGCTAGCCTTTGCTCTGTTGATTTTCACGCTATTTATACAACTTACCATTACTGCTTGCAAAACAGAAATTGAATTGCTTGTTACGCTTGGTGCTTCGCCTAAACAGCTTAAAGCTTTCTTAATCAAACAGTTTTTCCCTCCTAACATTTTGATAGTAGCAGCTAGTTTATCTGCCATTAGTTTACTACAATTTTTTACTGCAAAATGGCTTGGTAAAATAAATATGTTTGTTAGCAGTTACACTTCAATATATACCATTGCAGTCGCTGTTGTATTGTTGCTGGTATTGTGGTTGGTGAATATTAAAACCATTGCAAAATATGTTAAGGCTTAGTGCTATAATCCACACAACATTTCAAGGTGGTGTTGATGAATACCAAAGTATTTTTTAGTTGACTTAATTTTTTCAAGAATCATTTCTTTTTCAGCTGCAGTAATCGTCTTTTTTTCTCCAACAATTAAAACATTTTTTGGCGTGTGTGCATCAGATATAAACTCAAAAACCTTGGTAGCATAGCCATTATACTCAAGTATTAAAGCTCTTAAACCATCTGTCACCATTTCTGATTGACGCTCTAAAAAAATGCCGTGCTTTATTAAAAAATCTAGTTCGTTTTTAGCTTTATTTTTTTCTATCTCTCTCCTTATTTGCTTGTGGCAGCAAGGTGCCACAACAATTAAATCTGCATTATTTTTAATGCCTTTATAAATAGCATCATCAGTAGCAGTATCACAGGCGTGCAAAGCAATCAGCACATTCATATTTGTATTATCATATTCCTCAATACTACTTTGAACAAATGACAATGAATAGAAGTTCGATTTCTTTGCTATGTTATTACATAAATTCACCAAATCTTTTCTAAACTCAACACCAACAATACTTACAGGCTTATTCAATGTGTTAGCAACATAATCATACAAGGCAAAAGTTAGATATCCCTTACCTGCACCCATATCAACAATATTGATGATATCTCTGCTAGGCAATGCTTTCAACAACGAACTTAGAATTTCAATATAGTGATTGATTTGCCTGAATTTATCTTGTGCATTTTTATACACCACACCTTGCCTGTCTGCAATATTCAGCTCTTGCAAATAGGGTTTGTTGGCTGCTTCTATTTTCCTATTTTTTTGTTTATCGTGGCTTAAATCTGCTGGCAATTGATGGGTTGGTTTTATCCTGTTTAATTTAAAAGCATTTTCTTTCGACACTTCAGCAATCAAGTCAAACGCAGTAGTATAAAGCGTTACAAAGCGAAAGTTATCAATGCTTATCAAATCGTTTAGCAAAGCAAAAGCTTCTGAAAAACTATAGTTCTTCACTATATCATTTGTTTTATACCTGTATGTAAAACTTATTTTTTGTTCTTTCTTAATCAGCACTAGCTTGGCATAAATAGCCTTTAGGTTATCTTCTTTTCCTTTATAGTTCCCTAAACTCAATTTAACAAATGTGTGATTGCTCAAACTGTTTTGCAGGGCTTCTATTAAATCTTTACTGGATGCTGACATAAAATGTGTATGAAAAAAAATAAATGTAAAGCTAATGACAATGAGATAACTAGCATCAACAACGTTTGTGCTTTATCAAACAAGAAAAAGGCAAATCGATGCTAGATGTGGTTTTATTAAATATTTTGAAATATTGTGTGTTTATAATTGGAGGAGTTTATAGCATTAGAACTATTTTTGATATATATGTTCAGGTTTTAGTTTTGAAATTTTTTAGGTGTTGATATTTAGCAGCAGCTTCTGACGAGCATAGCTTAGCAACTATAAGCGACTGGCACAATAGAGTTAAAATTTGAGTATGAATAACAAAATGCTTCACAACACTATTAAATATTTGACTTTAATCGAATTAATGTTTTTCTTATCCGCTTGCAGTTACTTAGACTTGGATATTAGCGGAAGGCACGGTACTGATCTAGATGTTAAGTTTATTACCGAACTTTCTAAAAAAACTGACACCTTACATATTCTTACCAACTCAAAATTATTTTCTGATTCCGCTCGTTATGTACAGCACTTAAAACATTTTTTGGTAGTAGGTGAATTTCCAAGAGATAGTGCTAAAATAGATTCTTTGGTTTTTACATTTTTAGATACTTGTAAAGTCGCTAGAAAATTCATTGCTCGTTATAAAAAAGTCGCGATAGTTTTTTACCTTCTAGAAGAGAAATTTTATAATATGGGAACAGATTACTTAGGGAAAAATCAAGAAAAAATAAATGGAGAATATGAATTGGCATTTATTGAATTTGAAAACAAAAAATTAAAGGGTTACAGCTTTGGAAATGATTTAAATTCTCACTCAGCGTATGCTGATTATAATGAACCAGTTGATAGACTTAATCTAACTAGAGATAGTATAACAGATAAAATAATACAATAATTTTTGCAGTTGGTAAGGCGAAGCCTGCCAACAAAGACATTTAGAATAATACAATTTTGGTAAAAAAAATCAAAATTGGTAAAGATGAAAGCGAAAACCAACAGGAGCAAAAAAATCATTTGTGAAACACTAAACCATATTAAGGAGAATGAAAAAAGAAAAAAGAATGTACTACCTGGACTTTGTGCCACTTGTTATTTTGACAATTTCTGCAATCATTTTAGTGTGGAATGTTTTTAACAACAATACATCGTTTGCTTGGAAACACTTTGTGGGATTTCTGCTTTTACCAATCAATTATTTTCTGTTTTGGTGGAGACACAAATTGGGAGTTGTTGTACTAGGTTTCACAATTTTTCTAGGTCTTTTAAGTTTATTATCTTTTGACTATGCAATAACAACTTCAACTATTACTGTCGTGGAAGATTTGAATATTCCAATCTTTTATGGACAACCAATTTTTTTATTGTGGCTTATTATTCACTTAGTCTTATCATTTAGACATTACATTGGGATTCTGACAAGAAAATATTGGCAAGAATTATTTCATAATTTCTCAAAGCGTTCAGTTTGACAAATATTACTGCTAAAGAACAATAACATTGGCGAAATAAAAAAGCCCTTGAAATTTCAAAGATTTTCAAGGGCTTTTTAAATTATAGAATCTATCCTTTCTTAAACGGATTTAAGTTCTTTAAAATATTCTTACCAGCTTCCTCTACTTTCTTTTTAGGGTCAGCAGTTTGGGTGGTATCGCCAGTTTTAAATATTTGTTTAATAGCTTCATTTTTAACATCATTCACCACTTGCTGTTTCACTGCTTTTACAGTATCCTTTATTGCAGTTACAGTGTTATTAACATGTGCTGTTACTGCTGCTTTTGTACTATCAATTTTATTTTGAACAAATGCAGTTGCTTGTTGTTTTAAATCTTGTGCAAGTGAGTTAGCAGTTTGCTTTAAATCTGTTTTAACACTTGGAGCTTTAATGGTTCCACCAACTTTTGCTTGTATGTTCACAATGTCTGAAACACTTACTGGCAAACCTTTTGCTGCTGCTTGTGCTGATAAATTATTAATTAAATTATTGCCAGCAGTTCCCATCATAGCTCTTGGAATTTTCATATTTACAGTATAGTCTAGCAATTGCTCAAAACTATGTGTTCCGCCAATTTCCATATCAATACCAGCAACTTTTACATTGAATGGTTTTACAAAAACTTTACCATTTGTAAACTCAAAAGCACTTTTAATATCTTTTAACGAAACATTCTGTAACTGAGATATACTAAGTGTTTGAGCTAGTTTATTAACAGGTTCAAACTTACTTAAAACACCTTCTAACAATAATAAATTTCCATTACCAGTTAAAGATGACATATCAGGCATCATATTATCGCCCAACTTACCCGTCATAGAAAAAGCTGAAGTGAGTTTACCCGATAAAAACTGCCCCAAAGGCATTATTTTCTGTACTGTATTAAAGGCATAGAATGTTTTTTGAATATCAACATTTGCTACGTTGTAATTAAAAGCTACATCTGGTTTTTTAGCATCTAATTTTGTAGAATAATATCCACCCATTCCTAGTTGACCATTTAAGGCATTAGCCTTTAGATTATTCATTTTCACAGTTTCATCTGCTATTAGTAAACTACCTGAAACAGCATCCAAATCAAGCTTATCATAATGCACTTTATCTACTGTTGCATTCAATGTTAAATTAAGATTTTGTGGTACGATGAAAGGCTTGCTTTGTGCTGTATTTTTTTGTGTAGTATCTGTTGAAACGCCCATTAATTCATTTAAGTTAACATTATCAGCTTTTACATTTACAATACCCTCTAATGGTTGATTTTTCAAAACATAAGGCAATAAATTATTGACATAACCACTAGCTGAAAAATTGGTATTCATAAACCTTCCTGCAAGATTATTTACAGTAACATTCTTAGGATTAAAGGTCATTAAAACATTACTTAAGCTAACACCAGCTGGGTAATCATTTGAAGCATAAGCAAAATTAGTTAGGTTAAAAGTTCCACTTGCAGTAAACTTGTCAAACTGTTGTTTTTGCATTGCCAATGTACTTCCTTTTACAGCAATATCAGCAATTAGCAAACCCTGTAACTTAGTAATAGAAGGCATTTTAACAAATTGTGTTACTTTACTTAAGTCTAGTTTTCCTTTTGCTGCTGCATCTACAAATAAATCTGAAACAGGATTTTTAACCAGTAATCTAAAATCAAAAGGTTCGTTTGCCAAACTTAAATGTGCTTTAGAAATATCAACAACTGTATGGTCTGTAATGCCATCAGGATTATCAATTTTCATAGAAACATTAATATCCTTAACTGGTGCTGGTAAATCGGGATATTGAAAAAATCCATTATTAACCTGCAGATTTAATTGGTAGGCAGGTATTGTAGTGCTGTTATAATTTCCTTTTACAAATCCATTAAAAACCGCTTCACCACTAGTTTTCACACTACTAAAATTATTTTGATAAATAGTAGGAATTAAAGATAATAGACTTTTAAAATCGGTTGATGGAGCTTTGAAATTAATGTCCATTCCATAAGTGCTATCATTTACAATTTGAAAAAATCCATTGGTGCTTAGTTTTAAATCATTCAAATTAATTTTATCTGTATTAAACGAAAATTTCATTGCCTTGGCATCTACTTGCAAATCAATATCAGCATTGGTTTTTGCTTCATTAATATAAGTTACACCACCCATTGCATAGCTCCATTTTGCAATGTTAGTTTTAGTAACCAAAGTAAACACATCAGCAGTAAAATCCCCACTACCACTGTGTTCTATGCCATCTATTGTAGCAAACATATTACCCATATTATCTGCATATTTTACATATCCATTGTGAATAGCATAGTGGTTTAATTTTAGTTTCATTGGCTTGCTTTCAGTGGTGTTAGCAGCAGCATTTGAGTCTGGCTTTGCAATATCCCAATTAGCTTTTCCTTGCTTATTTACTATGGTATTAATGCGGGGTGTTTCAATATC
>JBMLRA010000065.1:0-1933 GCA_049241265.1 Chitinophagaceae bacterium | reverse complement strand
CGGAGCAGGCGATCCATTTGTGCCTATAGATGATTATTATGGTTTGATATTTTTAGTAGCAGTATCTACTGTAATTGGTGTTTTTACCATTAAAAAGAGTAAAATACTTTAGTCTTCTACTTTTATAAAATATTTAAAAAGCTGTCTCAAAAAGACAGCTTTTTTGTTTAAGTTAATGGCTCAAAAAATTCAAATACTTTGTAAAAAAATTTATTAAAAAAATTAAAATTTAAAAAATTGTTAATTTTTTTTTATTTTTTTAATTTAGTTTCCTTAAGATTGCTTTCTAAAAGAAATTAATTATTTATGAGTTGTAAAAATTGTACCCAAAGATTTCCCTTTTTAAAAACTTTTTTTTTAACTGTAGTACTTGCATCTGGTTTTTTAGCCAAGGGGCAATTAAGCACTGCAAATTATACAACATCAACAAATGCAACTAGTTCTTTAGTTGATATGAGTAGTGGAACTACAGAAGTTCATGGAGCTACTGTTGATGATGCTGTTGGTACATTACAAAGCATAGGGTTTGATTTTACATTAATGGGTATTACTTATACTCAATTTAATGCTACATCAAATGGTGTAATTGGACTAACAAATACAGGCACAAGCTTGGCTTCTTCAGCAGGTACACAAAATGGTACTAACACTGCACCCATAATAGCACCTTTTGGTGGCGACCATGAAACAAATACTGATGGTAAAGTACATTTTAAAGTCATAGGTTCGGCCCCAAATCGTGTTTTGGTGGTAGAGTGGAAAAATATGCGATTAGACTATGAAAGCGGAACAGCTGACGGAACATTTCAAGCACTTTTATATGAAACTACTAATGTAATTGAGTTTATATATGGCAATATGAGTGTGGTTAGCACCTATACTACAAATCCAAATATTGGGTTTATGGTGGGTAATGGAGCTAACCAAGCATTATCTATAGCTTCTTCAACTAATACTTTTACAAGTGCTGCGGGTTTCACAGGAAATTCTTATATCGTTGGGGCAATTACTAATTTAAATTCAGCAGCAGATGGCAGCAGGAGAATGTACAGAATGGAGCCCAATCAAAATATTCCAGCACCTGCAACAAGTCTTTCTTTCTCAGGTCTTACATACAATTCTATGGTTGTAAATTGGACAGCTTCTTCACCTCTAACCAATGTAACTGCTTACGCTGTTTATAGGAGTACAGATAATGTAACTTTTACACTACAGGGTTTTACTGCAAATGCAAGTACTACAACTTGGAATGGTGCAGGTACAACTAGTTTAATAGCTAATACAACTTATTATTGGCGAGTTCTTGCTGTAAATGAAGGCAACGTTAGTACACAATTAAATGGCTCTCAGTCAACCACAGGCCCAACTTTTTCTGGTACAAAAACCATTGGTACAGGAGGTGATTATGACAATTTAACAGCTGCTTTTGCTGCCATTAACGCTCAAGGATTAGCTGGTAATACAACCTTACAATTAATAAATGGCTATCCAGTAACAGCAGAGACTTTCCCAATTAATGTTTCTAATGTAACAGCTACAAGTTCGTTTTCAATCAAAATTTATCCAACTGTTACTGGTCTTTCAATATCTGGTAGTAGTGCTACTGGTTTATTAAATTTTAATAATGCCTCAAATGTAACAATTGATGGAAGGGTTAATGAAACAGGAACTTCAAAAGATTTAATAATTTCAAATACCAATACAACTGCTGGTGCTTATGCATTAAATTTTATTAACGAGGCTTCAACTAATACAATAAATTATTGTATTGTAAGAGCCACAAACCCAAGTACAACTTCTGGTGTAATTGTATTTGGTACAACAACAGGGGTGAACGGTAATGACAATAATAGTATCACCAATTGTGATATTGATGGAAGGGCGGCAGCAAATGCTTCACCAACTGCAAGTGCAAACCATGCCTCTGCAAATG
>JBMLRA010000064.1:0-3473 GCA_049241265.1 Chitinophagaceae bacterium | reverse complement strand
CAAATGTTACACTGCTTGTAGAATTCATTGTGTGGGGAGCTCCACTACCTCCTCCTGTACCTTGTATTATAAAGATATCACCACTTGTAGTAAAATTTCCAGGAGATGAACCAGTTCCATCTCTAGCTGTTTTCCAGTTTGATGTAGTACCTGGGTGAGCTGATGCAATAGAATAATAAGTAACTGCATTCGCATTAAAAAAGCTGCACATCAATAGCAGCAAGGCAAGTAAACCTTTTTTCATATATAATCGTTGGTTGTTGAATACTTTGGTAGATAACAAATTGGGTTGCACTTGTGGCAACTGAAGGCAATCTAAAGATTGATTCATAATGGCTGTTTTTTGGTTCAAATCGTTGTTGCTTATATATAACGTATCTTAATATACGTATTAAAACTAGTTTGGGTTGCCTAGTGTAAAACACTATTTATAACTAAAACCTAATTGGCTTTGTATCAATGGAAAATGGATAATACTTACAGTTAGTGCAATCGTTATTGTATTAAATGCAGTTTGTAAATGTATAATTATATTTTTTAGTGTGTAAAATTATGTACTATTAAGTTATGACATCGTTTGCATAAAGCAGTTGCAGTAATAGGTATTTTTTTAATTTTCAATGCTGTAGTTAATAACCACAATGTAGTTTCTAAGGCTATCAAACTGCAATGAATACATCAAATCTTTTAGATAATTAACGCTTCTACAAGCTCAGCGTGCCAAGATTAACGTATCAAGCCCAGCGTAACTTTGTGTATTGTTATGTAACGCTATAGTTGTCATCCTGAGCTTGTCGAAGGATGTTGTATAAGCAATTTAAAAATAGGTCTATTAGTTCTATTGTATTATCTAAATTCATTTTACATATTAAAAGCACGAATAATGGGTAATGGTAAACAAATTATTGTTATCTACTATACTTTTGAAACAAATATTGAAAATGAGTGTTGCCGAATTAGTGGGCAGTTTTATAACAGGTATTCAACAAACAAAACCATTAGAGTTTATTGCTGTAATGTTTGGAATTGTAAGCGTTTTATTTTCACGTAAGGAAAATATTTTGGTGTATCCCACAGGTATAATTAATACTGTGTTGTACACTTGGTTTTGCTTTTATTGGTGGGGTTTATATGCAGAGGGAAGCCTGAACTTTTATTATACTATTATGAGCATATATGGTTGGTATGCTTGGACCAAAGGTAGCAACAACAAACCCATTTCAATATCTTGGAACACAAAAAAAGACTGGACTTATAGCCTGTTATTTTTTGTAGCTTGCTGGTCAGTATTGTATGTAATATTAACAAAATTCACTAATAGCAATGTGCCATTGGCCGATTCGTTTGCTTCTGCAACAGCATATACAGGTATGTGGCAAATGACACAAAAGAAAATTGAAAACTGGCTTTGGTGGATGGCAACTAATATGGCTTCTATTCCTTTATACTTTTATAAGGGTGCTGTTTTTACTAGCTTTCAATATCTTGTTTTTCTAGCTTTAGCCATTGCTGGTTTTATAGAATGGAGAAAAAAATATTTACTAATGGGTGCAAATGCTAGTTAGCACTTTTTTTCTTTAAGTAACATTACAGATTGATATTATTATTATTGTTAAACTAAACTATTACAATAGCAACTGTTGATGCATTCATTGTTAAAGCACAATAATGGCAAAGTGGTGTTGGTGGCAGGGTTTTCTTATCAAACCTATTATAACTCAACGTATCTTTTGCTTTATTTAGGTTTAATTGTCTTTAATGTCTGTGTCAGTAGATGTTTTTTGTGATGCTTTTCTAAACAATTCTATAAAATAACCTATTTGAAAAAAGTCACGTCCGGTTTCATCATTTATTTTATAGTCAAACTGATGTAGATAACCAATTTGTATAGTTGTTGCTTTTGATGGTTTGTAGTTAAATGCTAGTAACATTCTGTTTCTTTCAAAAAAAGGTTCATTATCGGTAAAAAATATTTCATTACTTGCACTCAGTTGAAATGGTTTGTATTCGTTACGTTCCTTTCCAAATGGGTAAGCAATACCCAGTCTGTAGCGAAAACGGTTACGATATCCATTACTTGTAAATCTCAATTCTGCACGATAGCGTTGTTCTATTTTTAGTTTGCCTAATGACTGAAAAAGAATAACCTGAGGCCAAATTCTAAATTCATCATTATTTTTTGGCAACATAAAATCTCCACCTTCTTGATAAGTTTGATAACTGCCTGCCCCCAAAGAGAGCTTTACATTTTTACTAACCTTATAGTTAATGCCTCCTTTACATTCGTAATAGTGAAAGTTGCTGTAAAATTTTAACGACCTCAATTGTGTTTCACCAAAAAAACTCCACTTTTCGTTATGATTATATTTTACATTTAAAATATTCCAACTACCAAGATCAAACGTTTGTGCCAATCCTGCATTTATTGTTAAACACAAGCAAATTGTTGTTACAAATAATATTCTCATTTAATAGAATCTTTTGGTTTTGGTTTAAGAAAGTAAGGAGATTTTTGTTTCAGTAATATGGCTATTTGTATGTTTAATAGTGATTGTGTAGTTCGCTACACTTATATGCAACATAGGTTATCTGCTAAATTGTTAATGATATATTTTAAGCTAAAAATTACAACCTAAAACCCTAATAATGCCAAAATAGAGTTAACCGTTGGTTGTTGTTTTGTTCTTTAATTAATTTTTAGTTTTTAATAATTGTCTAATGGATGACAAGTGTCCAAATAATACAATGGGAACTATAAAAGTGGGCAACCAACTAAATGGGAAATTCAATATGGCAATGTTTGGTTGGTCTAAAGCAAATATTTGAAATGGCGATGGAGCCGAAAATAAAGCGTTAATAACAATGTTTATTAAAAGCCCAAGGCAAATAAAATTCCAAAACAAAATTACTTGTCGGTTCATTTTGTTTTTTGTTAGCCCAAAATATGCAATAAAAGGTGCAGTTATTCCTGCAATGATGTCAAAGTTTCTTCCGTTAAAAGTCATCAATTCTGGAATTGCTTTATTAAAAAACAACCAAAGTAAAACTATCTCAACAGGAATTCTTACAATGTTTAAATAGGTTAAATTTTTAAGTGGTAAGCTGTCAATAAATTGTCTGCCTTTTGTTGTTAGAAATAAAAGTAAAATAGTAATTACTGTTGGTAAAATACCCAATACTATTATTTTAGGTGGGAAAGAATCAGTATTTACATTGTAAATATTTTTAATAGAAAAAACAGCTTGAATTGTTAACCAAAGTGTTAAACCTATAAAAACAGGTGTTGCTTTTCTTCGTGTTATTTCAGAATTTGAATTTCTAATTGTCCAAATAAAAAATTGCAAAGTCATCAATGTAGTTAGTCCAAAAATTAGCGTAATATATATCGGCAAATTGTTTATCATTTTTTGTTTGTTTAATGTTTTATGGGTGGTTTTAGAATAACTACTAACACAGGTAAATCTTCAATACTG
>JBMLRA010000063.1:0-1914 GCA_049241265.1 Chitinophagaceae bacterium | reverse complement strand
AGCCTACAAAGAATCCTGCTTTTTCAATTTTTTCTTTTAAAACAACTGGCGATACGTTTTTAGTCTCTGATAAAAAAACAATAAACATGTTTTTATTTAAATCAGTTTTAACAGAATCTACTCCATCGGTAGTTTTTAATTGTTTATAAATAGCATTGCTACACATAGAGCAAGTAAGCCCAGTGGCAATAATTTCTGCTTTTGTAATTTTTTGTGCTGTTGCATTTAATGCAAATGCAATAAAAATAAGTGTTATTATTTTTTTCATTTTTTTCATTTTTTTAATTATTAAATTAATTGATAAAGCATTATTGCACTCATAGCAATCATTAAAGCATCTTCAATAATTGTTACTGTACTCATTGGCAAATTGAATACTGCACCAAGGCAAGCACATTGAATTTTTTCTTTATAGAGAACGCTTTTAAGCACTCCAATAATGCTAATATTCATTACAACAAGTGTAATTACATTTGTGATAAAAGGGTTTAAGTTGATAGTGTAAGCAATGCCTAAAGCCAACTCGATAAAAGGATATAAATAAGCCCAAACTGGTACTTGCTTTGCCACTACATCGTACATTTTATAACTATCGGCAAAGCCTTTTAGATTAAGCATTTTGAAGAACGAGAACACTAAAAAGAACCCTGCCATAAAGTATTGCATAAAACCTCCGCCCTGCCCCCTAAAGGGGGTAACAAAACTTGCTAAACCACTTATTAAGATGATGTATAAGAAAATTAGCAAAATTGGTTTATATGTAGTAACCCAACTAATAGCTTGTTCTGCAACTTCGCTGTGTTGTGTTGCTACTATTTGATATTTACTATTAATACCACCTATTGCATTTTGTAAACTTGCTAAAGAAATATGCTTATTCATTGTTATTGTTGCTGTGTTCTCTGCTTTTGAAACCTCTACCACAGTTACATTTGGTAACATTAATAAATTACTTTTTACTTTGGCTTCGCAACTACTACAAGTCATTCCTTCTAATTGATACGTGTATGTCATTCAAGAATATTTATTGCTTTATAAAACGTGTTGTAATAGTATTTGAATTACTATTAATAACTGAAATACTATAAAATCCTTTTGCTAAATTACTCAACTCTAAATTTATATAATTTATACCTGTAGAAAGTTTTGTATATATTTCTTTAACTGTTATTCCTTGTGCATTTTTTATTACAACTTGAATTTTATCAATACTGGCAGATGATATGTTTAATTGTGAATTACTAGCAACAATCGTTGGTATTAGACTTACAATATCAAAAGGTTTTGTCTTTCCTGTTAAACCTACTGTTTTTGAAGAAGAAAATTTTCCATCTTTATCCCCTACACTAACACGATAATAGATTCTACCACCAATATTTTGGTCTTCGTAGTCGAAAGGTTGTTTGCAACGCAGTCTATCGGATTGAAATGTATTGATAGTTGTATAATTTATACCATCGGTTGAACGTTGCACTTGAAAATAAGCAAAGTCAAGATTACAAACAACTTTCCAATTTAGCTTTACGCTATTGTATGTAAGGCTTGTTCCGTTAAAGCTGCTAAGCCTTATTGGGATTGTATCGTTATTAGACTGAGATTGAGCCAAAAACCTTGTTGTGATGGCTAATAATATTATGATTATTTTTTTCATTGTAATACAATTAAAAAGGCGTAGTTATAAAAGTCTACGCCTTTTATAAAAATTATTGTTTAATTGTTTCTTGCACTTTACCACAGCTTAACATCATAGAACCATAGTATGGGTTTTTGATTGTTGCTTCTTTACTTAACCAATTTGCACCTTTGCCATTGTTAAACATTGGGCAATATTGGTAGTAAACAGTTGTGTTGGCTTTTGCAGCTTTTAAAAGCTCGTACATATTTTTTGAAAGAGATGTGAAGTGATCTCTTTGA
>JBMLRA010000062.1:0-1763 GCA_049241265.1 Chitinophagaceae bacterium | reverse complement strand
TGTTCACCAGTTACAATATGTACCGGTGTTGATGCTACATCAATGGTAACAGCAGCAGTATCTCCAGCAGGAGGAACAATAACTTGGAACACAGGTAATGCAACTACAGCAACAAGTTACACATATACAGTAACTAATAGTTGTGGTACTTCGAGTTGTAACAATACGATTACTAGAACTATAGCGAGAGTAGGTAATTATGTGTGGAGTGATTTAAATAATAATGGATTACAAGATGAAGCAGCAAGTGCTGGTATAAATGGTGTAACAGTAGAGTTGTGGGATTTAGCAAATGGCAATGTATTAGCAGCAAGCACTACAACATCTAATGATGGTAGCGGCAATCCAGGCTATTATCAATTTTCAGTATGTACAGCTAGTACTTATTATATTAAATTTCCTTTATCTTACAATGGTTATCCATTAACAACCACAAATGTTTCAGATGGAGTAGATGGTAATAATGATGCATCAGGAGTTAATGGTTTATCAATACCATTTATACTAGATCCAAACGGAACAAGTATTCAACAAAACAATCAAACCATAGATGCGGGATATGTAAGTTGTGTAAAACCAAGTGCAGGGCTAGATGCAACAGTATGTGCAGGTGTATGTACTAATTTAACTGGTACATCACCATCAACTGGTACTTGGGCTGCAATGGGAACTAACCCATTAGGAGCAACATTAGGCACAACCACAGCCGGTATAGCACAAGTATGTTTTGCAACAACTGCAAGTGGTAATTATAATTTTATATACACAGTAGCAGGAGGATGTAGTGATACGGTTAGATTAACTGTAAATCCAAAACCAAGTGCAGGCGTAGATCAATCTATTTGTGCAGGCAATTGTATGAATATTACAGGAACAGGCAGCACAGGTACTTGGACTGCAATAGGAACCAATCCAGTTGGAGCAACATTAGGTGCAACCACTGCAGGTGTAGCACAAGTATGTTTTGCAACAAGTGCAAGCGGAACTTATAGTTATATTTATACTTTGCCAAGTGGTTGTAGCGATACAATGGTAGTAACTGTAAATGCTAAACCAAGTGCAGGCACAGATCAAACATTATGTTTACAATCAACAAGCAGTAGTGTAACCTTAAATGCAACTGTAGCAGGAGGAACTTGGTCAGCAATGGCAGGTAATCCAGCAACATCAACTATAGTTACACCAAATGCTCAAAGCACAGTAGTAAACAACTATACAGTATCAGGAACTTATAATTATATATATACCACAGCATCAGGTTGTAGAGATACGGTTATGGTAACTGTGAATACAGCAGGTACAGTAGGTAATTATGTTTGGAACGATTTAAATGGCAATGGATTACAAGATGAAGCAGCAACTAGTGGTATCAATGGAGTTACTGTTCAATTGTTAAGAGAAACGGCACCAGGAAGTGGAGTTTATTCAGTAGTAGCTACAACAACCACAGCCAATAATACTAATGGCGACCCAGGCTATTATCAATTTGATATTTGCCAAAGTGCTAACTATAGAGTACAATTTCCAACAACTAATGGTTCTGCAACATTAACAACACAAAATAGTGCAGCATCTACAGATGGCAACAGCGACCCAAGTCCAAGTACAGGATTAAGTCAGCCATTTGCTATCAATGTATTAGGAAGTGGAACATCAAAAAACAATCCAACTATCGATGCAGGATATTATTGTGCACCACCAGCAACACCAACTTGCAATGTAGTAGCTGTGTGTGCAGGAGCAAATGCAACAGCAGCTGTAAC
>JBMLRA010000061.1:0-7333 GCA_049241265.1 Chitinophagaceae bacterium | reverse complement strand
CTGATAAATGAGCCATTGATATTATCTGCATCTATTACTTCAACACTATCTAAACTACCATAAATAATTTGTGATGATGCTAATAGTTTTTGCACCTGTGCTTTTACTTCTCTCACTTGGTCTTTACCTGCAAGGCTGCCCATTCTAACATCCTTGTTCAATGGATTACCAATAACAGTTTGAGCCAAAGCCTTGCCTAGTGCTATTTGCACATCTTCTATTTTATTTTCAGGAACAAAAATTCTACGCACAGCAGTACATTTTTGTCCTGCTTTGGTAGTCATTTCTTTTCTAACTTCTTTAATAAAAATATCCCACTCAGGCATATCAGGTGTAACATCATCGCCCAAAACCATACAATTCAAACTATCTGCTTCCATAGTAAAAGGAATATTGTTTGCCAGAATATGTGGATTAGATTTTAGCATTTGCCCTGTAGATGCACTGCCTGTAAAAGTTACAACATCTTGATAGGTTGTATGATTCAATAAATCTCCAGCACTGCCACAAAGCAATTGCAAAGCACCTTGTGGTAAAATATTACTGGCAATAATTTCTTTAACAACAGCTTCTGTTAAAAAACTGGTAACTGTTGCAGGCTTAACAATAGCAGGCATTCCAGCTAATAAGTTCACAGCAATTTTTTCTAACATTCCCCACACAGGAAAATTAAAAGCATTGATATGTATAGCAACTCCCTCTTTAGGCACCAACAAGTGAACGCCCATAAAACTATTGCCTTTGCTCAGGATGTGGCTATCGCCATCTATACAAAAACTCTCATCAGGAAATTTTCTACGCAGCGATGCATTGGCAAATAAATTACCAATACCACCTTCAATATCTACCCAGCTGTCTGCTTTTGTTGCACCTGTTTGATAACTTAAATCGTAAAACTTTGGTAAATGATTTTGCAAGTGCAAGGCCAATGCTTTTATCATTCTGCCACGTTCATGAAAAGTAAGTTTGCGAAGATTTTTATTGCCTACAGTTCTGGCGTAATCTGTAATTTGTTTATAATCTAAACCTTTGGTAGAAGCTGTTGCAATAATATTTCCATTTACTGCATTGTATAATTCTTGTCCTTGCCCATCTCCTGTAATCCAAGAGCCAAGAACGTAGTTTTGTAGCATAGCCATATCGTTAATATTTAGACAAACATACGAAGACTATAAATTATTTTAATTACTATGATTTTATCACTCGCTACACCAAACTAATAGATATATTGCCCTCGATAATCAGTTGCTTGTTATTGTCTTTAGCTTCTTTTAATATTAAATCTAGATGTTCTCTTGCTGCTTTCAACTCACTAATCCTTTTTTCGTGATGTGCTAAATCTTGATTAAATCTAATCCTATTGCTAAAAGATTCCATCGAATGAAAGTTAATCTTGAAGCCAATTAAGTTTGACAAAACGCTTTCTGCTTCAATAGCAGAAAACGTTCCATCTATAAGTTTAAGGCTATGTGCTTTTTCCATATTATTGTTTGGCTGTAAATTTAATGGTTAATTTCTCTAGAAATTAATATGAAATTCAAGTTAACCAATTCACTTTGCATTTGCTTAATTTTATTCCCTCATTCGTTATACACTCATTTTTTATCTCAACAACAACTATAACTTCACAATAATTAACAACTACATTGGCGAACCTTATCAATATTACAATAGCCTCTCTGGTTTAAATGTGTACCTTGATTATTTGCAAGTTCATTTTTTTATTTTACTGCCCCTGTCCTAATGAGAAAACTGGTTTACCCTCAAATGTGTATAGGTTTTCTGTTTTAATAGTGTCAATATTACTTTCTAATGCATTCGATAAAAGTTCAATAATATTTTCTTTTGTGATGTAAGAACTATCGGTTTTTTGAAACCTGCATCTCCAATGATCTGTACAAAAAGTTTCTTTAAATCCTTCTGGCCACACTTTAATACCACGATTGGTAATCATTTTTAATTTCACTGATTCTAATTCGATTTTCTTTACTGTATCAGCCAAAATGTTTGCATCTGTTCCAGCCCAGTGAACAAAAATGTCTACTCCTACAAGCTCCTTTTTTTGAGGTGCTTTTCTAACATATTTTGGCAAATTCAGTGCTGTACCTTTTGCGTAAGAAACTGCTGGTAAAAAATTAGGTTTTTGACCAAGGTTACTAATCACTGCTTTGGCAAACTCTTTAGTTCCTAATTTTTGTTTGCTGATACCTTCCTTATAAATATCATAGGTATGTAAGCCATCTTCAATTGTCTTTAACCAAGCATTTTGAACTTTTTCTGCAATTTCAGTTTGTCCAATGTGGTTTAGCATTAAAATAGCTCCTTGTAATAAGCCAGATGGGTTAGCTAAATTCTGCCCTGCTCGTCTTGGTGCTGAACCATGAATAGCTTCAAACATAGAACACTCTTCACCAATATTTGCAGAACCTGCCAAGCCAACAGAACCAGTTATTTGAGCAGCGACATCAGAGAGAACATCACCATATAAATTAGGCATTACAATTACATCAAAAAGCTCAGGAGTATCAGCCATTTTTGCAGCTCCTATATCAATAATCCAATGTTCATTTTCTATTTCAGGATATTCGGCAGCGATTTCATCAAATACTTTATGAAACAGTCCATCCGTTTGCTTCATAATATTATCTTTTGTGAAACAGGTTACTTTTTTTCTACCGTACTGTTTGGCATATTCAAATGCATATCTTACTATTTTTTCGCAACCTGGTCTGCTAATTAATTTCAAACATTGAACTACTTCGTCAGTTTGCTGATGCTCAATTCCAGCATATAAATCCTCTTCATTTTCCCTGATAATGACAATATCCATTTTAGGGTGCTTGGTGCTAACATATGGATGCAAGCTTGCACAAGGACGAACATTGGAATACAATCCTAAAAATTTTCTAGTGGTAACATTCAAACTTTTGTATCCTCCACCTTGTGGGGTTGTAATAGGAGCTTTTAAAAACACTTTGTTTCTTGTAATAACATCCCAAGATTCTTTTGCAATGCCAGACGTGTTGCCTGCCAAATAGACTTTCTCACCCACTTCAATTTCATCAATTTCAATTTGTGCCCCTGCTGCTAAAATAATTTCTAATGTTGCATCCATTATTTCTGGACCAATACCATCACCTTTTGCTACAGTAATTTTTTGCATATTTTTTATTTTTGAAATGCAAAAGTGTACGAATGATTAAATAATAATTATTTATCTTTATTATATAATACATAAAAATAATTTATGAACTATACATTGAACCAGCTAAAAATATTTTTAAAAATTGTGGAAACTGGTAGCATTACCAAGGCTGCTGAAGAACTACACTTAACCCAACCTGCCGTTTCTATTCAACTTAAAAACTTTCAAGATCAATTTAAAATACCGTTAACAGAAGTAGTAGGAAGAAAGCTATTTATTACTGATTTTGGAAAGGAAATTGCAACTGCTGTCGAAAACATTCTTACTGAAATTGCTAATATTGATTATAAAACATTATCGCATACTGGACATCTATTTGGAAAAATAAAATTTTCGGTAGTTTCAACAGGAAAATACGTGATGCCTTATTTTCTAACTGATTTTATAAAAAAAAATACAGGAGTTGAACTATTACTTGATGTTACCAACAAAGCCAAAGTGCTTGAAAGTCTTGAAAAAAACGAAACAGATTTTGCCTTAGTATCTGTGCTACCTACTAAACTACAATTTGAAAAAGTTGCCTTACTGCAAAACAAACTTTTTTTAGTATCAAACAATTCATTTGAATTCAACAAAAAGAATTACGATAGAAAAATTTTTGAACAAGTTCCATTAATATACAGAGAATCTGGGTCGGGCACTAGATATGTTATGGAACAATTTATTGAAAAAAATAAATTGCCTGTAAAAAAGAAAATGGAATTAACAACTAATGAAGCTGTAAAACAGGCTGTTATTGCTGGGCTGGGTTGTTCCATTATGCCACTAATTGGCATTAAAAACGAATTGCAAAATGAATCACTTCGCATTATTCCTGTAAAAGGATTTCCTATAAAATCAACTTGGTACTTAATTTGGCTTAAAGGAAAAAAATTCTCAACGGCTGCAAGCCTCTATTTAGATTATATAAAAAAAGAAAAAGAAAAAATTGTAACCGATAAATTCAAATGGTTTGAAGAGTTTTAGCAGTAACATTGATTTGATTGCATTTTTATGCATTAGTTGCATAAAAATTAAGCTTTTGTTGGGATTAACCCATTTTAAAAAACTAAAAAAACATTAGCTTCTTTAACTACCTATTTCAATTTTCCCCTATCTTCCGATTCTTAGAAAATTATATCACAAAACATCAACTGAATATGAAAATTGAAGAAATCAAAATCCTTCGTGGGCCAAATTATTGGAGTGTTCGTCGTACCAAACTTATTCAAATGCGTTTGCAGTTGGAAGATTTAGAACAACGCCCTACTAATACCATTGATGGTTTTTTAGATAGAATGAAGACCCTAATGCCTAGTCTTTACGACCATCGTTGCAGCGAAGAAAAAAAAGGTGGGTTTTATCATCGTGTAGAAGAAGGCACTTGGATGGGACATGTTATTGAACACATTGCCTTAGAAATTCAAACTTTGGCTGGTATGGATACTGGCTTTGGTAGAACTCGTGGCACTGGCAAAGAAGGAGAATATAATGTAGTATTTAGTTATATAGAAGAAGATGCTGGTGTGTATGCTGCAAAAGCTGCTGTGCGTATAGCTCAGGCTTTGGTAGATGCACAGGAATACAACCTTGCAGAAGATATTCAGCAATTAAGAGAAATCAGAGAAGATACTCGTCTTGGACCAAGCACAGGCTGCATTGTGGAAGAAGCTGCAAAGCGTGGCATTCCTTTTATTCGTTTAAACAAACATAGTTTGGTGCAATTGGGTTATGGTGTGCATCAAAAGCGAATAAGAGCAACCATAGCAAGCACTACAAGTAATATAGCTGTAGATATTGCCTGCGACAAAGAAGAAACAAAAAATCTTTTAGAGGCTGCCGAAATTCCAGTACCTCGTGGCACTGTTATTCGTACTGAGGCTGGATTAAAAGAAGCAGTTGAAAAATATGGTTATCCTTTAGTAATAAAACCTATTGATGGTAATCACGGCAAGGGAAATACAACAAATATCACTACTTGGGAGCAAGCTGTTGCTGCTTTAGAAAATGCTAAACAATATGGCAGAAGCGTAATTGTTGAACGCTTTATTACAGGTTTTGACTTTCGTGTTTTAGTTATCAATTCTAAATTTATTTGTGCAGCATTGCGTACACCTGCAGCCGTTACTGGCGATGGCGTTCATTCTATTCAATGGTTGATTGATGAAACCAATAAAGACCCACGTAGAGGTTATGGCCATGAAAAAGTACTAACACAAATTAATGTTGACCACAGCACTATGAAAATGCTGGAAGATAAAGGTTACACATTAGAAACTATTCCTGCAAAAGATGAATTAGTATTACTTAAAACTACTGCAAACCTTAGTACTGGTGGTACTTCTACAGATGTTACAGATGAGGTACATCCTGCCAATATTTTTATGTGTGAACGAATAGCCAAAATTATAGGACTTGATATTTGTGGCATTGATATAATGGCTAAAGATTTAAGAACACCTGTTACAGAAAATGGAGGTGCTATTTTAGAAGTGAATGCTGCACCGGGTTTCAGAATGCATATTGACCCAAGTGAGGGCATTGGTCGTAATGTTGCAGAACCTGTTGTTGATATGTTATTTCCTGATAGAAGCAATGGTCGCATCCCTATTATTGCAGTTACAGGTACCAATGGAAAAACAACCACGACAAGGCTTACAGCACATATTTGTAAAAGTGCAGGTAAAAAGGTGGGCTATACAACAAGCGATGGTGTGTATATACAAAACCAGTTAATGATGAAGGGCGATTGCACAGGACCTGTAAGTAGTGCATTTGTACTTAAAGACCCTACTGTTGATTTTGCTGTGCTTGAATGTGCACGTGGTGGTATTCTCAAAAATGGTTTATCATTTCAACATTGCGATGTAGGTATTGTAACCAATGTTGCTGCAGACCACATGGGGCTTGGTGGCATCAATACAATTGAACAAATGGCAGATGTAAAAGCAGTCGTTGCCGAAACTGTTTACCCACATGGTTATGCTGTATTAAATGCTGATGATGATTTAGTATATAATATCAAAGACAGATTAAAATGTAATATTGCTTTATTCAGTATGGATGAAAATAATCCAAGAATTAAAGCACATTGCAGCAAGGGCGGTTTAGCTACTGTTTATGAAAATGGATTTATTACTATTTTAAAAGGCACTTGGAAAATTCGTGTGGCACACGTTAAAGACATTCCTTTAACGTTTGAAGGCAAAGCAGTACATAATGTAAATAATTGTTTGCCTGCAGTTCTATCGGCATATTTATTTAAAACCATTAGTATTGATGATATAAAAATGGGATTACAAACATTTGTTGCAGGAAGCAATACAACACCTGGTCGTTTAAACTTTTTCCACTTTAAGAATTTTAGTTTCCTAGCCGATTTTGCACATAATCCACACGGTTTAAAATTGCTTTGCGACTTTATTAGCAAACTTGATTATAAATATCATGTGGGTGTAATAAGTGGCACTGGTGATAGACGTGATGAAGATATTAGAGAATTAGGAGCAATATCTGCAAAGTACTTTAATGAAATTATCATTCGATGCGATAAAAATTTACGTGGTAGAACACCAGAAGAAATTATTGGTCTATTACAAGAAGGAATTAATAGCGTAAACCCTAATATTCCACAAACAGTTATTGCCAATGAAAATCTTGCTTTGGAACATATTTATGCCAACCACACACCTGGTGCATTATACACTATAATGTGCGATGTAGTGGCTGGTGCTTTGGATAAAATAAAAGAGTTGAAAGATAGAGAAATGGCGGGGTAGTCATTTTCTAATTCCTTTTCTTTGTAGGTGTAAAGGGTGATTATTAATAAATTTTTACATCCTGAAAGTTTTAAACTTTCGGGATGTTTGTGATACAATAAATGTTTATGCTACATCTAATTGGTAAAATAACAGAATTACAATCGGCATTGTCAGAATTATTGCCGATGAAAGAGGAATTCAAGAAAAAACTTGATGATAAGTTTAGACTTGAATTCAGCTACAATTCAAATCATTTAGAAGGCAATACACTTACTTATGGCGAAACAAAATTGTTATTGATTTTTGGTAAAACAGAAGGCAATCACGATAAAAGAGAATATGATGAAATTGAAGCACACGATGTTGCTTTTAAATTAATTCAAGGGTG
>JBMLRA010000060.1:19300-23954 GCA_049241265.1 Chitinophagaceae bacterium | reverse complement strand
TAGCAACCCGTGGCAGGTTTTCTCCATTTTTATTTAAAGGAACTGTTTTTAGCACAGGTGGTTATTCTGCATTATATGGACAAGCATTATCATCTGCCTTAATTCTTGAAAGCATTGATTTACCTGAGCGTTCAGAAGCAAGTGCATCTATTTCATCTGTATTTGTTGGTGGTGGTTTGCAACATTTAGGTAAAAATAAAAAATCATCTTATGGTGTAAATTATGGCTACACTAATGTTGGATTATATTTTAATATCATTAAACAAAAGCCTGATTACTTTACTGTGCCTGCATTTCATAGCCTTGAAGCTAACTTTAGAATTAAAACAAAAAAAGGAATGTTGAAATTTTATAGCAGCTTCAACTCGCAAGAACTTGGCTTACGCAGACCAAACATTGATTCTTTAGATTTAAAAAATGCTTTTGGACTAACCAACTTAAATTGGTATAATAATTTTAGTTGGAAAGAAAATTTAGGAAATGGTTGGAAACTAAATGTGGCAGGCAGTTACAGTACTTCAAAGGATGATATTTTTAGTCAAATTCAAAACCAAAGTAATAACTATGTTGTTACTGGAAAAACATATATAGACAACAGTAATTTCACTTTAAATCAAACACAAAATGTTTCTCAATTAAGAAGCGTTTTTGAAAAAAAATTACGAGGCATTAGTGCATTAAGATTTGGTGGTGAATATTGGCATAGCTACACAAAAGCTAAATATTCAAATTACACAACTAGTTTAAATGACGATTTTTTTGCTGGTTTTGCCGAAACAGATTTATATGTTACCAATGGGCTTGCTGCAAAAATTGGAACCCGTTTTGAACATTCATCTATATTGAATAAATGGAACATAGCACCAAGAGTTTCTTTTGCATATAAAACAGGAAAAGATGCACAAATGAGTATTGCTTATGGAGACTTTTATCAAAAGCCAGAGAATATTTATTTGTACAACACAAAAAATTTCAACTACACAAAAGCCACTCACTACATTATTAACTACTCCAAAATGAATACTAATTACACATTTAGAGTGGAGGCATTTTATAAAAAATATCAAGATTTAGTTAAGACATATCCAATTTATAATAATGATGGAACTGGCTATGCACAGGGTATTGAGCTATTTTGGAGAGATAAAAAAACATTTAAAAATTTAGACTATTGGTTTAGTTATTCTTACTTAGATACAAAAAGAGATTTCAATAATTATCCAATGCAATTGCAACCAACATTTGCAGCAAATCACACAGCGAGTTTAGTAGCAAAAAGATTTGTAATGAAATGGAAAACAGGTTTCAACTTTACTTACAGCTATGCAACAGGTCGTCCCTATTACAATTTTCAAAACACAACAGGTACCAAGTATGATATTAATGATGAGGGCAAAACCAAATCATTTAATAGCTTAAGTTTTAGTTTAAACTATCTTCCAAATCTTGGAAAACAAAATTCAAAAACATTTATAGTTTGGGTTTTAAGTGCTACCAATGTTTTAAATCAAGATCAAGTTTTTGGTTATAACTACAACTATAATGGAACTTACAAAGAGCCCATTACTCCACCTGCTAAACAATTCTTTTTCTTAGGATGCTTTATTAGTTGGGGTGTCGATAGAAGTCAAGATGCAATAAATAATAATTTATAATATTTCTTAATCCTTTACGCCTAGTTTAAAAAAACTGGTGTAGAACAAAACAAAAAAAATGAAAAAAGTAATCATCCTATCGTTTGTGTTTGTAAACACAATGTTTGCAGCGTTATGTCAAGAAGACAAGTTTACTGCTGCAATGACAGCAACTTTAGAGCACATGAAAGCAGCCAAAACAGCTGAAGAAACTGCAGAAGTTGCTGCCAAATTTGAACGCATTGCAGATGCTGAAAAAACACAGTGGCTTCCTTATTACTATGCAGCTTTAATTAAAGCTCAATTAGCATTTGGTGCAACTGATAAAGATAAAGCTGCTGATGAAGCTACTATACTTTTAGACAAGGCATCAGCTATTTCAAAGGATAATAGTGAAATATATTGTGTTAGAGCAACTATTTGTTATGCACACATGATGGTTGATCCTATGAGTCGTTGGATGCAATATGGTGGAGAGGCTACAAAAAACTTAGCTGCATCAAAAAAAGCAGATGCAACAAACCCTCGTCCCTACATTCTTGAAGCTAACTCTTTAAAAAATACTCCTGAACAATTTGGTGGTGGTTGTGCAACAGCAAAACCTGCAGCAGAAAAAGCAGCAAAAATGTTGATTGAATTTAAACCAGCATCATCATTACATCCTATATGGGGAAAGGAAATTATTGACCAAATATTAGAAGGCTGTAAATAATTTTTTCCAAAGCCACATAATTGATAAAAATTGATTGTGTGGCTTTTATAAAAAAATAAAATGGAAAATAATAAACAAATGACAGGGAAGGAAAGCTTAGATATCATTAACGAAATGATACAAAAAGCAAAAGCAACTTACCATGACAAAGGAATTAGTGCTTTGCTTTGGGGTACTGTGGTTACAATAGCTTCATCTGTATCTTTTTGTCAAATGAATTTCAATTTTAGTATTGGTTTTGACATTTGGCTGATAGTTTTATTTGCCATCATACCACAAATAATTTTCTCAATTAAAGAAGGCAAAAAAATTAAAGTAAAAAAGTATGAAGATGAAACTATTGATATTGTTTGGATGGTTTATGGTATCAGTATTTTTTGTTTGGTATTTTACCAAAATATTATTCCATACAGTAGTAGTAAAATTATTAATAATGAAGGCTGGGAATTAACAAAACACTATTTCAACAATTCTACTTCAGATAAAGTTATAAAGCCATTTGTACCAAGTGTTTTTTCATTATATCTTATTTTGTATGCTTTGCCAACATTGGTTACTGGGGTTATTAAAAAATTTAAGCCAATGATATTTGGGGCTATTATTTGCTATGCAATGTTTATTATATCGTGCTTTACAGAATCTAAGTATGATATGTTATGTGGTGCTACAGCAGCTATATTTTGTTGGTTAATTCCTGGCATTATTCTTCGCAAAAAATATCTACAATCTAAAAAACAAAATGTTTAAAGATTTAGATCCCATATTACATTCGCAACTAAGGTTGGCTGTAATTAGTTTGTTAATTGGTGTAAAAGAAGCTGAGTTTACTTTTATACGAGAAAAAACAAATTCAACAGCTGGTAATTTAAGTGTACAAATCAATAAGCTGAAAGATGCTGGCTATGTTGATGTAGAAAAAAAGTTCAAAGACAATTATCCATTAACTACCTGCAAAATAACCAAACAAGGTATTATTGCTTTTGAGGAATATGTAAAAAATTTAAGAGCATATTTAGATGTTAAGTAATCTAATCAAGTTTCTTAAACAAAGTAGCAAACATAGAATCAGCCTTCATTTCATAGCCTTCAAAATATTTTTTTGAAATTATTTCTAACTTAAAATGTTTCATTAAAAAATCAACAACTTCATCATTTTCTTTTTTAAACACGCTGCAAGTAATGTATAAAAAATAGCCGTTCTTTCTTAAAAAATCCAGAGTGTTTGTTACAATATTTTTTTGCAGCAATGAGAATGTATCAATAGGTTCCTCTTTAAAAAAATGAAGCTGTTCAGGTGTTCTAGACCAAGTTCCACTTCCTGTGCAAGGCACATCGCAAATAATAAAATCAAATGTTTGAGGAATAATAACTGGCTTAGAAATATCTGCAACAAAAGCTTGATATTTTTTTATTCTAGCTGCTTCAAATCGTTTTTTTAAATTGGCAATAATGCTAGCCCTAATATCACTAACAGTTAAATTAATTTCTCCAAAAACATCAACAGCCAAAATAGATTTTCCACCACTTGCAGCACAACAATCCCAAACATCAATTGGTTTTTGAAATTGTTTTTTTACAAGTTCCATCATTGTTGCAATTTGCTGAGAACTGTAATCCTGAACAACAGCTTCGTTGTTTATTTTTATTATATCTTCAATTCGGCTGCCATTGTTTAAAGACAAAGAGTTGGCATTTATAGTTGCAAACTCAATTTTATTTTCTTGCAATTTTTGTTGAACCTTATTTTCAAATCCATTTCTTACTCTTAAAAATAAACTAGGCTGTATCAAGTGGCTTCTTATAAAAATGTTTCTATTACTAATACCTGTTAAATGATACCATTTGAATATTTTTTCAAGCTCAAGATGAGCATATTTTTTTTGAACAAAATTGATGCGTTCGTCTATAGCCTCATTCCAATTAGATAACCAATCATCATCAAATAAAAAAGCAAATTCTTTTGGCGAATAATTGCATAAAAAGTAGGCCAATTTTAATCTTTCATTAAAATCTGCATCAGCCAATAAGCCTCCAATTCTATAGTAACAATAACACAAATGAGAAATCTGTTTTCTATCAGTTGAACCGTGTTTTTTATTTTGAGAAAAATAATTCTTCAAATAAGCAGCCAAAGGAATTTCTCCTTTATAAGTGTCAATAAGTTTATGTGCAACTGAAATGTAAGATTGAAAACGACTTTGCATTGAGAATGTAATAAAATATCAAATGACTATGTTTGCAAATATCAATTTAAACAAACAGATAAACGAATAATGAATCAGATAAAAGTTTTTAAAATATTGACTTA
>JBMLRA010000060.1:0-19200 GCA_049241265.1 Chitinophagaceae bacterium | reverse complement strand
GATTTTATTTCTATGTTAATGCAACCTGTTAATGTAACAACTGGAATTAGTAAAGCTTTTGCAGAAAACCCCAATTTAATGCCACCACAAATAACTGTAGATATAATGGTAAAAACTGTTTGGGTATTGTTTAGCTTTATAAGCGTTTATTCAATACTATTACTAGTACACTATGCAATAGGTTTAAAACTTCGCAAGCAATACGACAGCTTGTTTTTGAACGACTAACAAACCTTAGTTTGCTTTAAACATTTACCACATTAATTTTTAAACTATATTTTTGCCGTCTTAAACTTTTTAGATGAATAAAATTACTGCTGCCATTACTGCTGTTGGTGGTTATGTTCCAGAAACAAAATTGACCAATTTTGATTTAGAAAAAATGGTTGATACCAACGATGAATGGATTAGAACACGTACAGGAATTACAGAAAGAAGAATTTTGCGTGAACCAGGAAAAGCTACTAGTGATATGGCTGTTCCTGCAATTCAAGAAATCTTAAAAAAGAAAAATTTACAGCCAACCGATATTGATTGCATTATTTGTGCAACAGTAACACCTGATATGGTTTTTCCTGCAACTGCAAATATTATTGGCGATAAACTAGGTGCAACAAACGCATTTGGATTCGATTTAAGTGCAGCATGCAGTGGCTTTTTGTTTGCACTTACAACAGGTACTAGTTTTATTGAAAGTGGTAGGTATAAAAAAGTAATTGTGGTTGGAGCAGATAAAATGAGTGCAATTGTTGATTACACAGATAGAAATACGTGTGTGATTTTTGGTGATGGTGCAGGTGCAGTTTTGTTAGAACCTAATACAGATGGCTTAGGTATTCAAGATAGTTTGTTAAAAAGTGATGGTAGTGGTGTTAAATATTTAAGAATGAAAGCAGGAGGATCTCTGCATCCTGCTAGTGTTGAAACTGTAATGGCCAAAGAGCATTTTGCATATCAAGAGGGTCAAACTGTTTTTAAATTCGCAGTTAAAGGAATGGCAGATGTAAGTGCTGAACTATTAGAAAAAAATAATTTAACTGGTAGTGATATTGCTTGGCTTGTTCCTCACCAAGCTAACTTAAGAATAATAGATGCTACAGCCAATAGAATGGGCCTAGATAAAGAAAAAGTGATGATTAATATTCACAAATATGGAAACACAACTGCAGCAACTATTCCACTTTGTTTATGGGAATGGGAAAGCAAGTTAAAAAAAGGAGACAATCTAGTACTTGCTGCATTTGGTGGTGGCTTTACTTGGGGTGCAACCTTGGTAAAATGGGGATTCTAACTACACAAAAGGTTATAATAGAAAAGGCTATCATTTTTGGTAGCCTTTTCTATTATAAAAAAACTGTTATCTATAACCTTAACTTAAAATTATTTATTTAGTCTAAACACTTATTTTTGATTTATGGTAGAACAAAAATTGGGTATTGCCTCCTTACAGCACCAACAAAACCTAAACAGTAATAGTAAACTAATTATTGAAATTGGTACTCATCATATATCATTATTAGTTAAAGAAAATAATACAAATCAAGCATTTGAGTTGTATGAACTAATAAATGAAACTGGCGATTGGGATAATATTTTTCCTGAAATTAATTCTCAAAGCAAAATCACAAGACGAAAATACTTAAGCACTACAGTTTTTTTAAATACTGTTGAATCTTTAATTGTACCAGCAGAAAAATTTAGAAATGAAAGTATTGAACCTTATTTATCTGCTGTATATGGCAACACAGAAAATGCTAGATGCGAAGCTGATACTATAAACATCGCTACAAAGCCTGCAAATATTTATCGAATTGCATTCAAATTAGAAAATGGAATTAAGGCAGAGTTTGGTACAGTAACATATAAACACACCTACACTAAAATTTTAGAAAATTTACTTAGTGTCGATAAAATGCTAATGGAAATGTTGAAGGTGCAGTTTTATCCAAAGCATATGACAGTTACTGTAATTTATGGTAATAAACTAATGCTAATGCAAAGCTATCCTTACACTAGCCCAGAAGATGTTATATATTATCTATTAAATATTGTGCAAGAGTTTAGTTTAAATGTAAATAGCACAGCAGTTGAGGTTTCTGGAATGATGGATATAGCATCAAGACATTTTGAATTACTTGAAAATGTTTTTGGTAGATTATCATTAGAAACAATACCAAGCGAAGGCATTTTTCAAGAACACCTGAATGTAGCTAATGCACATTTCTACACGCCATTTATTAATCTTGGATTATGAGAATAATTTCTGGCAGTTTAGGGGGACGTAGAATACATCCTCCTGCTAATATGCCCTACACAAGACCTACAACAGACATTGCCAAAGAAGGTTTATTTAATATTTTACAAAGCAGATTCGATTTTGAAGAAGCTACAACACTTGATTTATTTGGTGGCACAGGTTGTATTAGCTATGAATTAGCATCTCGTGGAGCAACAGATTTAACCATTGTTGAAAAAGATAATGCAATGTTTGCTTTCATTAAAAAAAATATTGAAACTCTAAAAATTGAAAATACAAAATTGCTGAAAATGGATGTGTTTACCTACCTAAACACTTGCAACCAACAATTTGATTTTATTTTCGCAGGTCCACCTTATGCACTAGGAACTATTGATGAATTACCCAAAATAATTGTAAGCAAAAAATTAATTGCTAATGATGGTTTTTTTGTGCTAGAACATACACCTAGAAACAATTATGAAAAATTTGAGGGTTTTAGTTTTGTAAGAAATTATGGAACAACATTGTTTAGTTTCTTTGTTTCAAAATCTTAAAATATTAACATAATGCCTCGTCCGTTAGAAAATGAATATGCAAGTTTTTATAAAAATTATGTAGCACTTGCAACTGGCAATAATATTGATGAAGTGATTGCAAATCACTCTGAAAAAATTAACGAATTCTACAACAACTTACCTGAATCGAAAGCAGATTATGCATATGCTAATGGCAAATGGACCATTAAAGATTTACTTCAACATTTAATAGATGCCGAACGTGTTTTTGTTTATAGAGCAACTCGTTTTGCAAGAAAAGACAATCAGGATTTATTAGGTTTTGAAGAAAACGATTATGCCGCTAATGCTAATGCTGGAAAAAGAAGCTTACAAGGTTTAAAAAATGAATTAACAGCGTTAAGAAGCAGCACCAATTTGTTTTTACAAAGCTTAGATGTTGAGCAATTACAACAAACTGGCAAAGCCAATAATCATACTATTTCTGTAAATGCCATTGCTTTTATTGTTTTTGGTCACTTGTTGCATCATAAAAATATAATACAAGAAAGGTATCTGTAGCTGAAAATAAAAAAAATCCATTTTGGTATTTGTAATAGAATTACTGTTACATTAGCTATTCATTAACAAAACCAAAACAATGTCTTACCTAATTGCAGACAGTGGTTCTACCAATTGCGAATGGGCTTTAGTAAGTGAAAACAAAACCAAGAAATTCTCTACTATTGGTATAAACCCATACTTCCTTTCTCAAGAACAAATTATTACATTATTTAATACTAAAGTTTTACCCAAAACAAAGCAAGAGAATATTTCCCAAATATATTTTTATGGCACTGGCTTAAGCAATATTGAAAATTTAAAAATTATAAAAAATACAATAAAGAAAGTACTACCCAATGCAAAAGCAGAGATAAATACTGATATGCTTGGAGCTGCACGTTCTTTGCTTTTAAAAGAAAAAGGTATTGCTTGCATTTTAGGCACAGGTAGTAATGCAGCTTATTACAATGGCAATAAAATAATAAAAAACAGCCCAGGATTGGGCTACATTTTAGGAGATGAAGGTAGTGGTAGTTATTTAGGCAAAAAGGTACTGCAACATTATTTATATAAAACATTTGACGAAGAATTAACTGCTAGTTTTAACGCCAAGTTCAATGTTACAAAAGATGATATTTTAAACAGTATTTATAAGCAACCATTAGCCAATAGGTATTTGGCCACGTTTAGTATTTTTTTATCTGAAAATCGTGGTCACTATATGATTGAAAATATTATTGAAGACGGACTACACGATTTCTTTTTTCATCACCTATATAAATTTAGAGAGAGCTGGCAATATCCAATAAGTTTTACAGGTAGCATTGCTTTTGCATTTAAGGATATAATTAAAGAAATTTGCAACAATTATGAATTACAATTAGGCAAAATATTAAAACAACCAATAGATGGCTTAATTACATACCACAAAGGAAACTAATTAAAATATTGCTACAAACTAAAACAATACCATTTGTTGTGGCTTCTCAATTTTAACTATTTCATTAGTAGCATTATTTGTTATTGTGTACACATCACTAGCACAGTATCTATCAGCTACAATAATTTTTGTTTGGTTAGCGTATTGCTCAAATAATTGTTTCGCAATTTCAGGTATATTGTTTTCTTTGGATAAATGTGAAAGAATAATATGCGATAATGTTGCTGAGCGATGATTGATAAATAAATCCAAAGCTTGTTTGTTTGATAAATGCCCCTCATCTCCACGAATCCTATTCTTTAAATGAATAGGATATTTTCCATTTTCAAGCATCTCATCATCATAGTTAGATTCTAAAAAAACAGCATCACATTGCTTAAAATAGTGGATCAAATTTTCGCAAACAGTACCCATATCTGTAAACACACCCACTGTAATATTATTATAGTTCACAATAAAACTATGTGGGTCGGCAGCATCGTGTTTTTTTAAAAACCCTGTAATAGTGAGCCCTCCAATTGTTATAGGTTGGTGCTCTATAAAAGGTTTTGATAAATGCCTTATCAGCTGAATATTTTTAGCAGTTCCATCGGTAATATAAATAGGTAAATAATATCTGTGGGCTAGGGTTCCTAATCCTTTTATGTGATCGCCATGTTCATGAGATACAAAAATGGCTTTTACTTTTTTAATGTCTAACCCAATTTTTTTCATTCGTTTTTCAACTTCTCTACACGAAATGCCCACATCAATTAAAACTGCATCAGTATCGTTACCAACATAATAACAATTTCCATTACTACCCGAATTGATTGATGCAATTTGTAAAGACATATTGAACAAAGAAAGTTGTTTTAAGTGAATATTTTAAAGCATATATATAATTAAATCACTTGCTTTGCACTTAAAATAAAAAACAAAAAGTTTTAATGCAAGCTCAATATAAAAAACATACAGCTTATTTAATTATAGGTTCTAACTTAGATAACAGAGAAGAAAATCTAAATAAAGCCATTCAATTTATTGAGGATAACTGTGGTATTATTACTCACAAATCTGCTATTTACGAAACTGCTCCATGGGGCAATACAGAGCAACCCAGCTTTTTAAATCAAGCATTAACTTTAAGAACTGATTTATCGGCTAAAAAATTAATGAAGCAAGTGTTACACATTGAACGTTTAATGGGAAGAATTAGAACCATTAAAATGGGTCCAAGATTAATTGATATTGACATTGCTTTAATGGACGAGGAAGTAATACAATCGGCAGAATTAATTTTACCACACCCACATTTACAAGATAGAAAATTTGTTTTATTGCCATTAGCCGAAATTGCACCAAAGGCTTTTCATCCTATTTTTAATAAAACTGTAGTACAAATGTTGAAAGAATGTGAGGATATTTTAGATGTTAAAAAGTTTTAGTTGTTTGGTAATCTTCTGCCTCTATTTTTGACGGCAACGCTATGAAGCATCAGTTTATAACAGTAGAAGGAAATATAGGAGCAGGAAAAACAACGCTTACAAATTTATTGGCAAAGCATTTTAATGCTAAACCAATTTTAGAAGAATTTGCAGACAATCCCTTTTTGTCAAAATTTTACGATAATCCAAAGCAATATGCCTTTCCTGTTGAGTTATTTTTTATGGCAGAAAGGTACAAACAATTAAAGGAAATGAATCATTCGAAAGATATGTTTCAATCTGTTACCATTTCTGATTATTTGTTTACAAAATGTTTGCTTTTCGCAAAAGTTACATTGCCTGAAGAAGAGTTTAGATTATATCAAAAATTATTTGACATAATACATGCTCAACTAATGTTTCCTGATGTATTAATTTATTTACACGCCCCAGTAAGTAAATTGCAATCAAATATTAAAAAACGTAATCGCCCTTACGAGCAAAATATAAGAGATGAATATTTATTTAGTTTACAAGAGACTTATACCAGCTATATAAAACAGCATAATATTAAAACTATTTTTATTGATGCCAGCAATGCCGATTTTATTGATAACCCAAAACATTTTCAAGTGGTATTAGATGCTTTAGAAAAAGATTTTGGAGAAGGACAACAGTACTTTACTTTACCCTAGAATCTAATTAACATAAGGATTAAATTCTTTCTCGTGACCAATAGTTGTAGTTTGTCCGTGGCCAGAATAAACAATTGTTTCATATGGTAAAGCAAATAATTTCTCTTTAATATTTTTTATTAAATCATTGTGATTACAAAATGGTAGATCTGTTCTGCCAATACTTTCAAAAAACAATACATCACCACCAATAACAAAACCTTGTTTTTTATTGTATAAACAAATATGTCCTGGACTATGTCCAGGTGCTGCTATAACAAAAAACTCATCATCATCTAAAGTTACAATCTCACCCTCATTAATATGGATTACTTCACCTTTATAGTTATCAAATGGCAACCCCCAACGTTCTGCAGCTATGGGTGCTAGTTGTAGCATTTGCTCTTCATCCTTATGAATAATTGGTATTAATCCATAAGTTTTATTTACCCATTTATTTCCAAAAACGTGATCTAAATGGCAATGAGTGTTTATAAGCTTTACTGGCTTTAAATTACTATCTTGAATAAATGTTTTGAGTGTTTCTTCTTCAGCAGTAAAATAACATCCGGGGTCTATTATAATGGCATTGTTGTGTTCATTATATAAAACATAGGTATTTTCTTGTACAGGACTAAACGTAAAAACTTGTATTTGTATCATTGAAAATGTTTGATGGCAAAGAAAAAGAAAACTAAACAAGAGGTTGCTATTGTTTTTGATTTTAATAATAAATTGTTAAAACTGTATGAATGGGTTTGTAGTGTCAAATGATTTGTTAAATATTGTATCTTAATTACCAAAGCTGCAACTAATTATGAATTTAAAATCCATTTATGTTACATTACTTATGTTATTTGCCGGTTTTTCTTCAATTGCACAAAACCCAACTTTAAAAGGTATTGTTGGCGACACGCTTAACCAACGAAAAATAGAAAATGCATCTGTAGTTTTAATACGTGCTAAAGATTCTGTTCTTGTAAAATTTACGAGAACAAATAAAGATGGAAGTTTTAATATTATTGTTCCAACAGGTAAATATTGGTTGCAAATTTCTAATCCCAATTATGCCGATTACTCAGACATAATTACTGTTAGTAATACCGAAACTAACATTGGCTTTATTCCCTTAATTACAAAAGAAAAATTACTTGAAGATGTTGTTGTGAAACAAAAAGTAGCTGCCATTAGAATGAAGGGAGACACAACTGAATACAAAGCAGATAGTTTTAGAGTTGACGCCAATGCTAATGTTCAAGATTTATTAAAAAAATTACCCGGTATTACAGTTAATGGTAAAGGAGAGATTACAGCACAAGGACAAACTGTACAAAAAGTATTGGTTGATGGTGAAGAATTTTTTAGCGACGACCCAGCCGTTGTTACACAAAGTTTAAGGGCTGACGCCATTGATAAAGTGCAGGTGTTTGACAAAAAAAGTGATCAAGCAGCATTCACAGGAATTGATGATGGTGTAAAAAACAAAACCATCAATTTACAAATGAAAGAAGATAAAAAGAAAGGCTATTTTGGCAAACTTGAAGCAGGAAGCAATTTTAAAGAATATAAAAATGGTAAAGCTTTAGTAAATGCTTTTAAAGGCAAAAGAAAACTTGCTGCATACATAACTGGTGATAACACTAAATACGAATCGCTTGATTGGAATGAAAGAAGAAACTATGGCGAAGATTTAAATAGCTCATCACAAGTTAATGATGATGGTGGCGTAAGTATGTGGAGTAGTGGAGATGAATTTAGTTGGGGACAAGGTTTTCCAACATCTATAACAGGTGGTGCCCATTATGCTCAAAAATGGAAAGAGGATAAACACAATATGATTAACACATATCAATATAACAATTTAGGCATCATAGGCGAAACGGTAAATAATAGTAAAACATTAGTAGACGACTCATCATACATTATTGGGTATACACAACAAAATTTTGACAATAAGAAAAACAGAAACAGATTAAGAACCACTTATGAATGGACAATTGATTCTACTAGTTCATTGAAAGCTATTATTACAGGTAGTATTATTAATTCTAATAGTTTTAGCAACTATACTGGTAATAATGCCAACTCAAAAGATGAACTATTAAATGAAACCAATAGAACCATTACGAACAATGAAAAAAATGAAAATCTTATTGGCAACATTTTTTGGCGAAAAAGATTTAAAAAAAAGGGGCGTACGATATCATTAAGTACCGATGTAACACTTAATAATAAAGATAACAACGGCTTACTGTATGCAAAAAACACTTACTATAGCCCAGGCATTATTGTTGTTGAAACGGTAGACCAATTTAAAACAAATACTGAAAACAAATTAGCTATTGCAAGTAAAATTGTTTACACAGAACCATTATGGAAAAACACTTTTTTAGAATTAAACTACAAATTTGAAAACAATAAAAATGATGCAGAAAGAACCACTTTTGAAAAACCAGGATTTGGCAACGAATATTCAGTTGTAGTAAATAGTTTAAGTAATCATTTTATTTTTAATAACACAGCACATACGGCTGGTTTTAATTTAAAATATCAACAAAAAAAAATTAACTTCTCCTTGGGTAGTAGTATAGGCAGCATTAAGTTTAATTTAAATGATGTTGAGGCTGCAACACAACGTTCAATCAACTTTACCAACTATTTGCCATCGGCTAGTTTTAGCTACAACCCTAAAAAACAAACACGTTACAACCTAAATTATAATGGCAGAACCAAAAATCCAACACTAGCACAAATACAACCTTTTGTAGATAATACAAACCCTTTGGATATAACAATTGGCAACCCAAATTTGCAGCAAGAATTTTCGCACAACTTTAGTTTTAGCTTTAGTAAATACCAAGTTATAAAAAGTAAAAATATTTATATCAGTGCCAATTACAGTTTTACAAATAATGCTATTGCGTATGCAAGTACTTATGATAAAACAAGTGCAAAAAATATTAACCAAGCAATTAATGTTGATGGAAGTTATAATTTCAATATGTACAGCAGTTATGGTTTTGAATTAGCCGAATCTTTTAATATAAATATCAACTTTAACCCTACTGCAAATCGCTATATAAATTTTGTAAATGGAATAAAAAACATTAACGATAGCAGAAACTATAAATTTAGTTTAGGCTCTGGTTATTGGGGAGAAAAGAAAATAAACTACTGGTTTAATTTTGGTCCTGCGTATAATACCACCCAATCAACGATTAATCCTATTGAAACAAAATATTGGAGCCTTGATGGTAACGCTAATGTAAATTTCAAATTCAAGAAAATAAAAACCTACTTCGATATTGAAGCAGAGGCAAATATTTTTGAAAAAACTGGTGTTTTTGCTAATGCTGTAGATGTTTACAATATAAAAATGAGTGTTAAAAAATCGTTGGATAAAGCCGAAAACTGGCAACTAAAACTATTTATCAACGATATTTTTAATACTAATGCAGATGTGGAAAGAAGTATTAACAGTAATTTCATTAGTCAAACTTCTAGACAAGCAATACGTAGATACGGACTACTCTCTATAATTTATAATTTTAGTAAAAATGGCAAGCCAAGTAGTGGTTGGTAAATGGTGATTGGCAATTTTGGGATGAATTTAAATTTTTTTAATTGAATTTTATGAAATTATTATTAGCTACTTCTCTATTTTTTTCTTTTTTATTTTTAAATGCACAAACTCATTTTTTAAACGAAGGCAGAGTTGAATATGAAAAAAAAGTAAATCAATTTAAATCGCTTGAGGAAGATGAAGAGGAAGGCGATTGGATAAAAGAATTAAAGAAAACAATGCCTCGTTTTGTAAGTGATATTTATGAATTACATTTCACTCAAAATAAATCTGTATATCATTTAAAAGCTGAAAATGCCGATAATAAATATTTGTGGGGCACTAAACCTTCGGAAACAGACATTACTATTCAAGATTTTGAAAACAACAAATTAAGTATTCAACGAGATGTTTATGAACAAACCTATTTAATTAACGATAGTATTAGAAAATTTGAATGGAAAATTACAGGTGAAATAAGAGAAATAGCTGGATTTGAATGCAAAAAAGCTGTAACAAAAATTTGTGATAGCGTATATATAGTTGCGTTTTACACTGATAAAATAATGTGCAACGGAGGACCAGAAAGTTTTGGTGGATTGCCAGGCTTAATTTTAGGTCTTGCAGTGCCAAGGCTTGCTACCACTTGGTTTGCAACAAAAGTGGAATCAACCACTCTTACTCAAAAACAATTATCTCCAATACAAAAAGGCAAAAAAGTGAATTGGCTACAAGTAAATGCCGATATGAAAAAAGCTATGAAAGATTGGGGCAAATATGGTGCAAGGCGAATTTGGATGTATAGCCTGTAAAAACAATTAATCTAGTAAAGCAAAAAACATACACTTAAATTTACTTTCTTGTAAAAAACACGCCAATTGTTTACTATTTAGTGTAATCGTGTTATTTTTACAGCGAAAGATTATTCAATCGTTTATTTGATAAACTTTTTTTGCATCTTCGCAACAGATAGTTAATTGTGTATGAAGTTGGATTTACATTTAAAATTAGTAGAAAAGAAAAAACAAGGAAAAAAATCGTTCTCTGTTTTAATTGACCCTGACAAAGTGGATGCTGCTGCTATTGATAAACTTGTAAAACTATCTGTTGATTCAAAAGTAGATTACTTCTTTGTTGGTGGTAGCTTAGTTATTTCTACACATTTAGATGAGTGTATTCAACAATTAAAAGCTGCTTGCAACATCCCTATCGTGTTATTTCCTGGTTCTCCATCACACATCAGTAAATATGCAGATGCACTTTTGTATTTATCATTAATTTCTGGCAGGAATCCTGAATTATTAATTGGGCAGCACGTTCTATCTGCTCCTTTTGTAAAAAAAAGTGGTTTAGAAATTATGCCAACTGGTTATATGGTAATTGATGGTGGTGCACCAACAACTGTTTCATATATTTCAAATGCAGCACCTATACCTGCCGATAAAACAGATATTGCAATGTGTACTGCAATGGCTGGTGAAATGCTGGGAATGAAATTAATTTATATGGATGCTGGCAGTGGAGCTAAAACTCCCATTACCGAAAAAATGATTGAGAAAGTTAGCTCTCATATTGAATCTCCATTAATTATTGGTGGCGGAATTATTGAGCCTGAAAAAGCTTACTTAAATTGTAAAGCTGGTGCTGATATTATTGTTGTTGGCAATGCTATTGAAAAAGACGCATCCCTAATTAAAGAAATGAGTGCTGCAGTGCATAGCACCTTTGTGAATATCTAATTTCTTTTCCCCTCCAATTTATTACAATCATCAACTGTACCTAATCTAAATTTAAAAGGTATTTTAATGGCTTTTTCTAGCTGCCACTCTTTTTTACAAAAGAAACCCCAAGCCAAAATATTATAATCAGATTTTATAATAATGGGCTTATAATATTTTAATGAATCTATACTATGATAATGCAATGAATCTAACTTCTTTGGCGTATATTGAGCCATAGCATTTAGTGATAAAAACAATAATAAAATATTGTTTAGATAGTACTTCATTTAACTGTTTTATAAGTCGCCAAGTTGTGGGCGTAAAATAATTTCCTCTACACAAGCTTGTGGCGATAATTGAGATGCAGCATAAACCATTTTAGCAATATCATCATCTTTCATAATTCTATTTTCATCAACACCACTACCCTTCCAACTACCACAAAACACGGCTCCGGGTAAAACGCTAGTTACTTTTATGTTAAAAGGTTTCATTTCTTCTCTTAAATTTTTACTAAATCCTAGCATTGCAAACTTGCTGATACTATAGCTGCCACCATTTGAATAGGCTTGTATTGAAGCAATAGAACAAATATTAAAAATATGTCCTTGCTTTTTTTGCATCATCTGTGGCAATAAATTACGAGTTAAATGATAGGCACTATACAAATTGGTTTCAATCATTTTTTCGATAACACCATTTTCTTCATTATAAACCGAGCCTGGCAAAAAAGACCCAGCATTGTTAATAATAATATCTGGCACACCAAAATGTAAGCACCAGTTAGCAAACTCAACCACCTCGTTTTTTATACTAACATCAACCAATTTGTAATGTATCGTAGCGTCATTGTTGCTTAACTCTTTTGCTGTAGTTTCTAAGTCATTTAAATTTCTTGCACATAATAACAAAGTGTTACCATTGTTCGCAAATGCACTTGCAAATGCTTTACCCAATCCTTTCGATGCACCTGTTATAACAATATTCATATAATAAATTAGTGACACGAAGTTAGACTTCTACTTTCAATCATAACAAACCTTATTTTGCAACCTTTATGAGCAAATACAAACATCTTTTTTTTGATTTAGACCATACGCTTTGGGATTTTGAAACCAATGCTCGGCAAACTCTTAACGATTTATACATCAATAATGCCTTGCAGGAAAAAGGCATCGATAGTTTTGACAACTTTTTCGATAAATATAGTTTTCACAATCATCGTCTATGGGATAAGTATACCAAAGGACAAATTAAGCAAGATGAACTTCGATGGAAACGAATGTGGCTAGCATTGCTGGAGTATAAAATAGCTGATGATATGTTATCAAGAAAAATGTCGATGGAATTTTTAGAATTGTTGCCCAGCAAAACAACTTTGTTTCCTTACACGATAGAAATTCTTGAATATTTAAAGAATAAAGATTATCACCTTCACTTAATTACTAATGGCTTCGAAAGTGTGCAGCATAACAAACTAAAAGGTTGTGGGCTTACCAATTATTTTGTAGAAATAATTACATCTGAGGGAAGCAATAGCTTAAAACCCAACAAAGAAATTTTTGATTTTGCCCTGCAAAAAGCAAAAGCCAATATCAACCAAAGCATTATGATTGGTGATAATGTAGATGCAGATATTAAAGGTGGTATTAATGCAGGATTAGATACTGTTTTTGTAAATCATCTTAATAATGATATTTATGAAAAAGCAGATTACACTGTATTTCATTTAAAGGAATTAGAAGCAATTTTTTAATGAATTACTTGAAAATACTAACAAGAGCTATGTAAAAAAAACATCGCTCTTTTTTTATGACCAAAATCATTTTTAATACAAGCCCACTCCTACCACCTTTGCATTATGACAATCTGGAAAAACATCATTAGTCGTCCTTCTTAATTTTCAGCTACACATAACGCATTCTGCGTCTGCCATTTTATTTCTATTTATTAAATTAATCATTTATAATTTTTTATGAAGACAATCATAGAACCATTCAGAATTAAATCTGTTGAGCCCATTTATTTTAACACCAAAGAAGAACGTATCAATATTCTTGAACAAGCTTTTTACAACACTTTTCTAATACACTCGAAAGACGTTTTAATTGACTTACTAACTGATAGTGGAACCAGTGCTATGAGTAGCAATCAGTGGGCAGGTATTATGCAGGGAGATGAATCGTATGCAGGCAGTCCAAGCTTTTTCAAATTTGAAGCAGCAGTGAGAAATATCACAGGAATGAATCTCGTGATTCCAACACATCAGGGACGTGCATCAGAAAAAATACTCTTCAGTATTTTAGGGGGTAAAGGAAAATATTTTGTTAGCAATACCTTGTTTGATACCACAAGAGCTAACATTGAATTCTCTGGAGCAGAGGGAATTGATTTGTTATGTAAAGAAGGTAAAATGCCAACAGTGCCAGCTCCCTTCAAAGGCAATATGGATGTGGATTTGCTAAAAGAATTTATTATAGAAAAAGGTGCAGCAAATATTCCTTTAGTGATGATTACAGTTACCAATAACTCAGGTGGTGGACAGCCTGTGAGTATGGAAAATATTAAGCAGGTAAAAAAGGTTTGCACAGAACATAACATCCCTTTATTTATTGATGCTTGCCGTTTTGCAGAAAATGCTTACTTCATTAAACTAAGAGAAGAAGGCTATGCTGACAAATCTGTTTTAGAAATTGCACAGGAATTATTTTCTTATGCAGATGGCTGCACAATGAGTGCTAAAAAAGATGCATTCGCGAATATTGGTGGTTTTTTAGCAATGCGAAATGAAGAGTTGGCTTTGCAATGTCGTAATCTATTAATCATTACTGAAGGATTTCCAACTTATGGAGGTCTTGCTGGCAGAGACCTTGAAGCCATTGCCATTGGTTTGCAAGAAGTGGTTGATGAAAATTATTTGCAATATAGAATTCGCAGCATAGAATATTTAACCAATAAATTAATAGATGCAGGAGTGCCTGTGATGCAACCTGCTGGTGGTCACGCAGTGTATTTGGATGCTAAACAGTTCTTATCTCACATTCCTGTGAACGAATATCCTGGACAGGCTTTGGTTTGTGCATTGTACACAGAAGGTGGTATTCGCAGTGTTGAAATTGGTTCTTTAATGTTTGGTAAGTATGATGAGAATAATGAACTCATTTCTGCACAACTAGAACTAGTAAGGCTTGCAATACCACGAAGAGTATATACGCAAAGTCATATTGATTATGTAGCAGAAGTAATTATTGAAGTATTCAACAATCGTCATCAAATTAAAGGACTAATAATAACTGAAGAGACACCTTTACTACGACATTTTACGGCGAAACTAAAACCAAAAGTAAACTAGTAGGAAGCCTGATTATATTTGCAACACCATAAAATAATAATGCAACCATTATCAGTTTCCATCATCACATTTAATGAAGAAAAAAATATAGCACGTTGTTTAGATAGTGTTAAGGATATAGCCAACGAAATTGTTGTAATAGATTCAAACTCTACCGATAACACAGAAAGTATTTGCAAACAATATGGTGTTAAATTTTACAAACAATCTTTTTTAGGATACATTGAGCAAAAAAACTTTGCGTTGGAACATTGCAAACACAATGTAGTATTATGTTTGGATGCAGATGAATGCTTAAGTTCTGAACTTATACAATCTATTAAAAAAGCAAAGCAAGATAATTTTTCAGCAGATGCGTATAATATGAATCGCTGCACAAATTTTTGTGGTAAGTGGATAAAGTATGGCACTTGGTATCCTGATAAAAAATTAAGATTGTTTAATAAACAAAAAGGAAAATGGGGTGGCACAAACCCACACGACAAAATTGTGATGCAACAAAATTGTAAAACATCTTTTTTACACGGCGATATTCTACATTACAGTTATTATACAATTGAAGAAGTATTAATTCAACAAAATAAATTTACTACAATACAAGCCAAAGCGATGTTTGAGCAAGGCAAACAGAGTAGCTTATTCAAATTATTTGTTAATCCACTTACAGCTTTCATAAATGGATATATTCTAAAGCGTGGGTTTTTAGATGGAGCTGATGGTTTTTTTATTGCATCAACAGTAGCTTACAATACAATGGTTAAATATTATAAGCTAATGAAGCTGCAACACTAATTAAGGTTTAGGCAATTCGTTATATTTTTTCTCTGCTTCTTGGGCTTTTTCAAAATCTAGCACCACACCATTAATACAATATCTTAATCCTGTTGGTGGTGGTCCATCTTCAAAAACGTGTCCTAAATGCGATTTGCATTTACCACATTGTACTTCTGTTCTATTCATTCCGTGAGAGTGATCTGGTGCATAAATAATAGCTCCCTTATTTAAAGGCTCATAAAAACTTGGCCATCCACAACCACTTTCAAATTTTGTATCACTTTTAAAAAGTCCATTACCACAAACTGCACAATAATAAGTTCCAACTTCTTTATACTTTTCAAATTTACTTGTATAAGGTCGTTCTGTTCCTTTTTCTCTTGCAACGTAATAAACCTCGGGACTTAAAATTTTCTTCCATTCAGGCTCAGGCAAAACTACTTTTTTATCACTGTTTCTATCATAAACAGGATTTTTTTTAGACGTACTATCCATTTTTTCTATTTTAACTGTTTGAGAATTACAACTAGCCATTATAAAACAAAAGGCTATCAAATAAATAAACTGTTTCATACTTGAAATATTTATAAAATTACGATTAATAATACTTTATGGTTTTATGATTACGGAATGAATTAAAAAATCTTTCAAAAATTGTAGACTCAAACAAAATTTTAACATTTCATTGTGTTTCTTATATTTGTAATTCACACAAGCTAAGCAAGCAATGTTGAACATTATTTTATTTGGGCCTCCTGGTAGTGGAAAAGGCACACAAAGCGAAAAGCTCATTACCAATTATGGTTTAAAGCATTTGAGTACTGGTGATTTATTAAGAAGTGAAATTGCAGCTCAAACACCATTAGGTATTGAAGCTAAAGCAATTATGGATAAAGGGCATTTAGTACCTGATGAAGTGGTTATTGGTATGATTAGTAGTGCACTTGAAGCTAATCCTGATGTTAATGGGTTTTTGTTTGATGGTTTTCCAAGAACAGAAGCACAAAGCATTGCCCTAGACAATTTATTACAGTTGAAGCAAACCGAAATAGCTGTAGTATTATCACTTGAAGTAGGTGAAGAAGAGTTGGTTGCAAGATTATTAAATCGTGGTTTAACTAGTGGAAGAAGTGATGATATTAACGAGAGTATTATTAGGGCTAGAATTGCAGAGTACCACAAAAAAACAACTGTTGTAGCCGATTACTACAAACAATTTGATAAAGTTAAAAACATTAAAGGAGAAGGAAGCGTTGATGAGATTTTTAGTAATTTATGTAACATTATCGATAACTATATATCTTAAAAAAAACCAAAACCAACTGCAAGGGTCTCGCTTAATAGCGAGACTTTTTTATGAAAGCATTATGGATAAAATTAATTTTATAAAAAGCGAATTTGTTGCCTTAGTATCTACTTTACATACCTCCACAAAAGGCAATTGGGGTGTAATGAATGCCCAACAAATGGTTGAACATGTTGGAGATTTTTTTAAAGTATCTACTGGAAAAATTATTTTTACTTTAACAACACCAATAGAACATTTACCTAAGTATAAAGAGTTTTTGTGGAGTGATAAAGAGTTTAAAGAAAATACAAAAGCTAAAGTATTGCCTGATGAGCCTTTTGCTGTAAGAAACACTACAATGCAAACAGCCATTGATGAATTAAGGAAGGATATAAATGATTTTTTTATCTTTTTTAAAGAAGATAATACAATTAAAACCTTACATCCAACATTTGGAGAATTAAATTTCGACGAATGGTTACAATTACATTACAAGCATACTTTGCACCACGCAAAGCAATTTTCATTAATTTAAAACCTATAATAGAATCCTAAATCAACAAAAAAAGAATTGGAAATTGTTTCTGTTATTGTTTCTTTAGGATTAAATACACCACCATTAGGCAATGTAATTCTATAAGATGTAATTACAGGATTAACGGCAATCGCATACGTTGGAATAACAGAAACTCCCCACTTTTCTTTATCGAAATATATTGGTATAGAAAACTCGTAAGATAACATTTGAAATTTTTCTGGAGAAACTAATGCAAAGGTGGTACCCGGTGGAAAATTCCCAATTCTTCCCTTGCTTTTAGTACTTTGATAAAAGCCTGTGCTTCCAAAATATGTAGATAAAGTTGGCACCATACTTAAAGCGTAATTGCTTGTATCATTTGCAAAATCAAATGTGTGGTCTAACGAAAAAGTGAGTGCAAAATCTGTTTTACTTCCAAACATTGTACTAATTGTAGAAGATAAGTTTACTATTTTGGTATAATAGCTTATTGCTGTTCCTAGAGTAAAATTTACAGTTGATTGTACATTTTTACTACTAACGCTATAAAATAATTTATTAGCAAAAACACTACATCCAAAATGATTACTTGTATCAAAGCTGAAACCAGCATTTATACTAATAAAATCCTTATTAAACTTTGTATTAGGCAGCAACCCAAACGAAGCACCTGCATAGAAGCCAGACTTGTGGTTGTATTCGATACTTGGCGTAAAATATGGCAATGCTAAAGAATCTTTTCTACCTCCGTAAACGTAATTTGATAAGTAACTAGCTTGAAACTTAAATGAAGATTTTTTCTCTGCTTTTTTAAACCAGTCTTCAATGTTTATTGAATCTAAAAATTCTTTAGTAAAATCCATCTTTTCTTCCTGTGAATAGGATTTATAAGATCCTAAAACAAGTAGCACAAAAAGGAATTGTTTGAACTTTAAGCTATTAAACATTTACTATTATAATAAAACTGCTTCTGATGAAATAGCAGTGTTTAATAATTTGCTGATGGGGCAGTTTGCTTCAGCATCTTTAACAGCTTCTTGAAATTTTTCATTATCAATTTCTGGTACTTTAGCAGTAACAATTAAATGCGATTTCGTAATAGCTCCATCTTTAAATTCCAATTCACATTTTGTTTCTAAGCTTTCAGCAGTAAAGCCTGCAGCGTTTAACACAAAGCTTAGTTTCATTGTAAAGCAACCAGCATGTGCTGCTGCAACAAGTTCTTCTGGATTCGTTCCAACTCCATCTGCAAAACGAGTATTGAATGAATATTGTGTTTTATTAAGAACTGTACTTTGTGTAGTTAAATGACCATTACCTTCTTTACCTGTACCATTCCAAACTGCTGTTGCTGTACGTATCATATAAAAAAATTTAGATTACGAATATAATGGCATTTTGTATAAATTAAATTCTAGTTTCTACACAATGGAAACTCGTTATAAAATTTTTAAACAAATTACAACTATCTAATAGAAAGCATTTACATGCTGCTAATAAAATAAAAAGGGGTTCAAGATTGTAAAGTCTTGAACCCCTTTATCATAATTTAAGAACATCGTACTTCTATCTTCGACATTTCCTATTCATCACCCACAAGCTACTATTCAATACTATTCCACCACCATTACATTTTGTTGGTAGTGGTTGCCTTGTGTATCGGTTAATT
>JBMLRA010000059.1:0-1806 GCA_049241265.1 Chitinophagaceae bacterium | reverse complement strand
CCCAAGCGGTTGGTGTTATTTAAAACAACTCTTAATGGAAAGTTCAATATAATTATTCATCTTTTATTAAATAAAATCAAAATAAAATTTTTATAAATGTCATTAGGTCACAATTTAAACAACTCATATATGGACGAATTTATCGGAGTCATCAAGCTTTTTGCAGGCAAATTTGCCCCCGATGGCTGGGCATTTTGCGACGGTAGTTTATTAACAATAAATAGTAATCCGTCATTATTCTCTATCATTGAGACTATTTATGGTGGAGATGGAATAACAACATTTGCATTGCCAGATTTAAGAAGTAGAGTTCCTATAGGTGCAGGTACCCCATCTACATTAACTAAAATAACTTTAGGGCAAACTGGTGGATCAGAAGCAGCCTCTTTACCAGCACACACTCATACTGCTACACTTACTAATGCTACTACTACTGTGCAAGGTACATTTAGTGTAAATAATCAGGTAGCAACACTTGAACAACCAGCTGTTGGCTGTTCAATTGCTGGTCCAATTACAGACGATGGTGGCTACCCTCCAGTACCAAAACCAACATTAGGTTTTAATAATCAAGCACCCAATACAGCTATTGCAGGATTAAATTTAAGTGGTGGTTTGGTTACAGGTACTGTAACTGTGGCACCAGCAGGTAGTGGGGTTGGTGATAACAGACAGCCCTTTTTAGGATTAAATTATATTATTTGTACAAGTGGCCTTTATCCTACACAAGGGGACAATTAATCATCTTTAAAACAACATCTAATGCCCTTACCATTTATAGGACAAATAAAATTAAGTGCTGTAAATTTTGTTCGTGAAAATTACCTCCCTTGCGATGGGAGTATTTTAAACATAGCTGATTACAAAGCATTGTTTTCTATCATAGGAAACGATTTTGGTGGTGATGGTAAAACCACATTTGCTGTACCCGACCTTAGAGGTGCTGTAACCATAGGTGTTGGTACAAATGAATCATCGGGTAAAGAGTATACTACAAATGAAATAGAAGGAAATGAATCTATAACAATTACAGCAGCTCAAATGCCAGCTCATAATCATACAGCAACTGGGGTAGTGCAAGCCACTTTAATGGTAAACAATACAGCAGCTAATCGTTTTGAACCAGATTTGACTGATTGTATTGCTGCTTTTAATACCAAAAATGACCAAGGCGTTATTGGTCAAACGGTTAATGGATATAATACCGCTAGCCCCAATTTGGCTTTAAATAAAGGTACTATCAACATAGCAACTAAAAATGATCCACAAAATGCAACCTTACCCCCTGTATTAAGTAACACTGGTAATGGAAAGCCATTAAACATTATGCAACCATATTTACCATTAACCTATATGATTGCGTATACTGGTATTTATGGACCAACGTATATCCCAGGCGATGACGAAAATAACTAACATGATAAACAAAGTAAAACGTAACTAATAAAAATTTACTCATAAAATAAAACAATCATTATGGATGAATATTACTTAGGCGACATTATTTTATATGCAGGCAAAACAATACCAAAAGGCTTTTCGCTTTGCAATGGCAGTTTATTAAGTGTTTCAGAAAATGCTGCATTATTTGAGTTGTTAGGTACTATTTATGGGGGTGATGGTATTACAAACTTTGCCCTACCCGACTTAAGGGGTGCTGTGCCTGTAGGAACTGGAACAAATAAAGCTTCTGGCACTAAATATAATTTAGGTGTAGCAGGCGGTGCAGCAACTGCTAAAATGTCGCAAGATAATTTACCCGCCCATACCCACGCAGCAACTATGCTTCCCTTAGCTGCAACTTTA
>JBMLRA010000058.1:0-7378 GCA_049241265.1 Chitinophagaceae bacterium | reverse complement strand
ATCATCTTATCAAAATGCAAGAAGTAAGAATGCTTTAGAAAAATTAAAAGAGATTACTAAACCCCAATGCAAAGTCATTCGTAACAACAAAACACAAGAAATTAAAACTGAAGATTTGGTTGTTGGCGATAGTTTAGTAATTGAAGAAGGTGCATCAATTGCAGCAGATGGAACGATTATTCATTCAAGCGATTTTTCTGTGAATGAATCCATTCTTACAGGAGAATCTTTGGCAGTAGATAAAGATAAGAACAAAGAAGATTGTCAAGTTTATCAAGGCACAACAGTTGCAAGGGGAATGGCGATTGCTACTGTTACTGCCATTGGTAATCAAACCAGATTGGGCAAAATTGGTAAGAGTTTAGAAGACATACAAGAAGAAAAAACCCCTTTAGAAATACAGATAAATAGTTTCATTAAAAAAATGGTGATTATTGGTGCAATCACTTTTAGTACAGTTTGGGCTGTTAACTATTTTACTACTTTAAATGTATTGGATAGTTTACTAAAGGCACTCACTTTAGCAATGAGTATTTTGCCAGAAGAAATACCCATTGCCTTTACAACCTTTATGGCTATTGGTGCTTGGCGAATGATTAAAATGGGCATTATTGTAAAGCAAACAAAAACAGTAGAAACACTTGGTAGTGCTACTGTAATTTGCACTGATAAAACCGGGACGATTACTGAAAATAAAATGAGTTTGGCAAAGCTATTTGTACTAAGCACAAATAAAATTGCCTCAGCAACAGATGTTTTAAATGAGGATGAAAAAAAACTCGTTACTATTTCAATGTGGGCAAGCGAACCAGTTCCTTTTGATCCTATGGAAGTTGCACTTCATAATGCTTACAAGGAAATCGCATTACAAAATGATGAACGACATAACTATAAATTAATTCACGAATATCCATTGAGTGGTGTGCCACCAATGATGACGCATATTTTTGAAAATAAAACTGGAAATAGAATTATTGCTGCTAAGGGGGCTGCTGAGGCTTTGATGAATGTTTGCAATATTTCTATTGATGATAAAAAAATAATTGAAGATGCAATTGCAGCTTTTGCGGTAGATGGGTATAGAATTTTGGGCGTTGGGGAAGCAAATTTTTCTGGCAGCAATTTCCCTGAAACACAACAAGAATTCCTATTCACTTTTATAGGATTAATTGGATTTTATGACCCTCCAAAAAAGAATATAAAATCTGTTCTACAAAGTTTTTATAATGCAGGCATTGCAGTTAAAATAATAACTGGCGATAACGCTGCAACTACTATTGCTATTGCAAAGCAAATTGAATTTAAAGGCTACGATCAAAGTATTACTGGCGATGAATTGATGCAATTGAATGAAGCTGAATTAAAACTAAAGGTGAAGGAAATAAATGTGTTTACAAGAATGTTCCCAGAAGCAAAATTAAAAATCATTAATGCCTTAAAAGCAAATAATGAAATTGTTGCTATGACTGGCGATGGCGTAAACGATGGCCCTGCTTTAAAGGCAGCCCATATTGGTATTGCTATGGGTAAAAAGGGTACAGAAATTGCCAAGCAAGCAGCTTCCTTGATTTTATTAAAAGATGATTTATCTGCAATGGTTGATGCAGTTGCAATGGGTAGAAAAATTTATTCAAATCTTAAAAAAGCCATTCGGTTTGTATTATCCATTCATATTCCTATTATTCTTACGGTATTTATTCCTTTGATTTTGGGCTGGATTTACCCAAATATTTTTTCGCCTATTCATATCATCTTTTTAGAACTTATTATGGGTCCAACCTGTTCTATTATTTATGAAAATGAGCCAATGGAAAAAAATGCAATGTTGCAAAAACCACGTCCACTTACAAGTACTTTCTTTAGTTGGAAGGAGTTAACCAATAGCATTCTTCAAGGATTTATCATTACTGTTGGCACATTGTCTATTTATCAATTTGCAGTTCATAACAACTATAATGAATCGCTGACACGTACAATGATTTTTACTACTTTAATTACAGCAAATATTTTTCTGACCTTAGTTAATAGATCAATTTATTATTCAATTTTTACCACATTAAAATATAAAAACACTTTGGTTTTGCTTATAGTCTCCATCACTTTTTTACTTCTAATGTTAATGCTATATATAAAACCTATTATTATATTTTTTGAATTTGAGCATTTAAGTATTATGCAACTATGTATTAGCTTATTTACTGGGTTTGTTTCAGTGATTTGGTATGAGATTATAAAATTATTTAAACGAAGGAAAGGTATATATAATGCTAATATTTAAACAAGTAATATGACAATTAATAATGCTGCAATCATCAATAAAATTGGTATCATCATTCTTGTTGTATTGGTTGGATACTTTGCTAAAGTTTTGCTAATGCCGCTGTGTATTGCTGGTATTCTAGCTACATCTTTTTTGCCTTTTTGCAATTGGATGGAAAAGCACAAAGTTTCTAGGTGGTTGGCTGCACTAATATGCCTTTTGGTATTGTTGGTTGTTATTTTTGGTTTTATTGCAACGCTTGGATTGAAGTTGGCAGATCTTTTAAATGATGTGACGCTAATGAAACAAAAAATTATTGATGTTGTTGTTAAAACTCAAAATTATTTGTTTAAGCATTTGGGTGTTTCTGTTGCAAAACAGACAGAAATATTTAGTAATGAACAACCTTCATATACAAGCATAATGCAGCTAATTGCAAATTCCTTATTCTACACTTTGTCCAATCTAATTCTAATATTTATCTATGTTTCTTTTCTCTTATTTTACAGACTGCATATCAAAAAGTTTATGTTGCAATTGGCATCTAAAAGTCAAAGAGACGAGGTTGAAAAAATAATTAATACTGCTGCAAATGTTTCACATCAATATTTAATAGGGCTAGCAAAAATGATTGTTTGCTTATGGGTAATGTATGGTATTGGGTTTAGTATTATTGGCGTAGATAATGCTATTTTCTTTGCAATACTTTGTGGCTTGTTAGAGGTTGTGCCTTATGTGGGAAATATTACAGGTACACTGTTAACAGTATTCGTAGCAGCATTGCATGGAGCAAGCCCATCTTTGATTGGTGGTATATTAATTACATATTCATCAGTTCAATTAATTCAAGGTTGGCTGCTAGAGCCATTGATACTTGGTCCACAGGTAAAAATTAATCCTTTGTTTACCATTATAGCTTTAATAGTTGGAGAATTAATTTGGGGCATTCCAGGTATTATTTTAGCTATTCCTCTAACTGCCATTTTTAAAATTATATGCGATCATATAGAACCCTTAAAACCTTATGGTTTTTTAATTGGCGAAATTGAAACTATCAAAAAGATGGGAATATTTAGAAGCAAAAAAGCTGCTTTATGAACGTAAGTTTTTCCTGAATACCATCGTATAAGTGTGAATTACATAACTATTAAAACGAATCTAATAACTAAATTCCCTAGTCTATAACTGACCTTTACAACACAAATAAAGGTTATGATATCTGTAAAAAAACACGGTATTTTATTATCAAAAACAACAAACAGCTTTGAAGAAGATGGGGTGCTAAACCCTGCAGCAATTCGAGATGGCGATTATGTTCATTTGTTTTATAGAGCAGTGGCAAAAGGTAATCATTCTAGTATTGGTTACTGTAAATTAAAAGGAGCACTTGAAGTTGAAGAACGCAGCGATAATCCTTTGATAGTTCCAGAATTTGAATATGAATCTCACGGAGTAGAAGATCCACGAATTGTAAAGATTGATTATTTGTATTATTTATCTTATACTGCTTATGATGGAATCAATGCGATGGGAGCTGTGGCTTTATCAAAAGACTTAATAGTTTGGAATAAGCTCGGTATAATTGTTCCTGAAATTACTTACAATGAATTTATTGCACTTACAAATAATGAATTTGGCAGTAATAAAAAATATATAAAGTATAATTCGAATGCCCATATCACAGAGGATGAAAAAAAGAGTATGCTTTTATGGGACAAGAATTTAATTTTCTTTCCTAGAAGAATTAATGGCAAACTATGCTTCTTACATCGCATTAGACCCGAAATCCAAATAGTTGTTGAAGTAGAAAATTTTCAAGATTTAACAAGTGATTTTTGGAGAGAATATTTTACAAACTTTAACGAATTCGTAGTCCTATCGCCAAAATATAATCACGAATCAAGTTATATTGGTGGTGGTTGTCCACCAATAGAAACAAAAAATGGTTGGTTGCTAATTTATCATGGTGTTCACGACACAGATAAAGGTCATATCTATTCTGCTTGTGCAGCATTACTTGATATAGAAAATCCTCAAAAAGAAATCGCAAGATTGCCGTATCCATTATTCTTTCCTGAAGAGCAATGGGAGCTAAAAGGTGAAGTAAATAATGTTTGTTTCCCAACTGGAACAGCATTGTTTGATGACACTTTATATATCTATTATGGTGCAGCAGATGAACAAATTGCAACAGCTTCTGTTAGCTTATCTGAATTGTTGAAAGAATTATTATTAAACATCAATAACTAAACAAAATAAAATGCTTACAGAAATATTAGAAAAAAGAATTGAAGTATTGCCATTGAGATTTAAAGAAGAGTTTGATTTGATGAATGAATTGCAAACTCCAAAAGTAATGATTCAACCAGCTGAGATTTTATGTATCACTACATATCCTCCAAGAGAGTGTGGCATTGCTACATATTCGCAAGATTTGGTGAAAGCTTTAAATAATAAATTCAATGGTTCTTTTGCATTAAAAATTTGCCCTATTGCATCTGATAATGAGATGCATATTTACAATGATGAAATTGATTATGTATTAAATGTAAATCACTCAAGTTCATTTAAAAAACTAGCTCGAGAAATTAATGCAAATGATAATATAGCAATGGTTTTGGTTCAACACGAATTTGGATTGTTTGCAGATAATAAAAATGATTTTAATAAATTTTTATCCGAAATAACAAAGCCTATTATTGTAGTTTTTCACACAATATTGCCAAACCCTGATACAGCATTGAAAATACAAGTAGAGCACATTGTAGACATAGCATCATCAATAATTGTTATGACCAAGGCTTCCGCAAAAATTTTAAAAAATGAATATAATGTTGCACAAAATAAAATTATTGTAATACCACATGGAACTCATTTAGTGCCTCATTCAAATAAAGATTTGCTAAAGAAAAAATATGATTTAAAAGGAAGAACAATACTTTCAACATTTGGTTTGCTTAGTTCTGGTAAAAGCATTGAAACTACTTTAGATGCTTTGCCAAGCATCATTGAAAACAATGCAGATATATTGTTTTTAATTATTGGTAAAACACATCCATCTGTGGTAAAACAAGAGGGAGAGCAATATCGTGAAATGCTTGAAAAGAAAGTAGCATCATTGCAGTTAGAGCATCACGTAAGATTTATAAACAATTTTCTACCGCTACAAAATTTGCTTGAATATTTGCAACTCACAGATATTTACTTATTCACTTCTAATAATCCTAATCAAGCTGTTAGTGGTACATTCTCTTATGCAGTAAGTTGTGGTTGCCCAATCATTTCAACACCAATTCCTCACTCGAGAGAAGTATTGAAAGATGATGCAGGAATTATTTTTGATTTTGAAAACTCTAACCAATTATCAGCTGCAGTTATTAAGCTTTTGAATGATGAGGAACTTAGAATAAAAATCAGTTCAAATGGATTGCACAGAATGGCTTCAACTGCTTGGGAAAATGCTGCTATTAAACACGCTTTATTGTTTGAAGGCATCAGCGATTCTAAAATTTCATTGCGATATAAAGTTCCAGAAATTAATCTGCATCACGTTAAAAAATTAACTACAGATTTCGGAATGATACAGTTTGCTATAATTAATTCTCCAGATATTGAAACTGGTTACACACTTGATGATAATGCAAGGGCTATGGTAGCAATGTGTCAGCACTATGCATTAACGAAAGATGAATCAGATTTAAAGTATATCAATATCTATCTAAATTTTATTCAATATTGTTTACAACACAACGGCTTTTTTTTAAATTATGTTGATGAACAAAAAGATTTTACCGAGCAAAATAATATTACAAATCTTGAGGACTCAAATGGTCGTGCAATATGGGCCTTGGGGTATTTAGTTTCTTTGGATACATTACTTCCTATACCATTTCTTGATAAAGCAAATTTGCTGATTCAGAACGCAATAAAATATAGTACAACAATACACTCCACTCGTGCAATGGCATTTATTATAAAAGGATTGTATTACAGTAATCTTAAAAATAGAAGTAATACATACACTCTGGTCATAAAAGAATTGGCAAACAGATTATTACAAATGTATAGGCACGAACAAGATGAATATTGGGAGTGGTTTGAAAGTTATCTTACTTATGCCAATAGTATTTTACCAGAAGCTATGCTATGTGCTTGGTTAGCTACAGGCGATATTATTTATAAAGAAACAGCAAAAAAAACTTTTGACTTTTTAATATCAAAAACCTTTACAAAAAAAGAAATAAAAATTATTTCAAATAAAACTTGGTTGCATAGAAAGGATACTCTTTTTGAGTTTCAAATTGGTGGAGAGCAGCCTATTGATGTTGCATATACTATTCTTACCTTAGATAAATTCTATGATGTTTTTAAAGAAAAATCTTATTTAGATAAAATAGAAATTTCGTTTAGTTGGTTTCTTGGAAATAATCATTTACACCAGATTATTTATAACCCTTGTACAGGTGGTTGCTACGATGGCTTAGAAGAAAATTATGTTAATCTTAATCAAGGTGCAGAATCAACTGTTAGCTATTTGATGGCAAGGCTTACAATGGAAAAATATATGAACACTCATCAAGATAGCATAACACATAAGTTATCTAAAAGCTTATGATTGTTTAAGAAAAAGTTACAATCATTTATTGCAAACACTTAGCAAATGAATCATATAAGCTTTTTAAACACAAGTGTAAGAAATAACCCTCAAAAGGCTTTGAACTTTGCAATATGAAAAAAAATATACTTAACACTAACATAAATAAAGCAAAAATATTGCTAGTTATTATAACACTTTTTACATTGTTATTACTTCCTAAAATAAACTTTGCACAAGCACCAACTTTGGGTACCGCAGCAAACTTTATAGCATTTACAACTAATGGTGCTGTCGTAAACACAGGACAGTCGCTGCTCACTGGTAATGTTGGCACTAACAATGGGCCTATTACTGGGTTTGGCAATGTTAATGGTGTAATGCATATTGGTGATGGAGCATCTGCACAATGTGCTGCAGACTTATTAATTGCGTACAATCAACTAAACACAACTACTGCAAATTATTTTCCATCGAACTTGCTAGGAAATGGTGATACTTTAATTGCAGGTGTTTATAAAATA
>JBMLRA010000057.1:11126-25239 GCA_049241265.1 Chitinophagaceae bacterium | reverse complement strand
GTTTTTTGCTTTGGTAAAAGCTTATTAGCAATCTGAAAATATTTTATATAAATACTTTCAATATTAGTAATCATCAGCGTATCATCACTATCATTGAATAACCAAAAGGTATCTTGAACTTCTTTTGATACTCCATTGCCAATAATGTTTACGATAGGTAATTTGTGAGCAATTTCTCTTGGGGGACTTGGTTTTTGAGGTGAATATTTGTAGCTAAATTCGCTTACAAGAATTAAATTACTTTCACTTAGGGTTTGACCAAAAGTAGATATGCTGCAAAGTATTGTAAGAAGGGAAAATATACTTTTCATTACTTTAGTATTTTACTTCATTATCTAATTCAGCTTCGTGATAACTATTAAAATTTACACTTAACACCAATGGGTTTTTTGTCAATCTATCAAACGATTCAAAGAAACTTTCATCAATTAATTTACCAGCGTGTGTAAGCCAATATTTGTTGCTGCTTATATCTTCTCTAACGTTTGCAAAATGGAGTGTTAAAGCCTGTTTCTTAAATTCTTCTACATCGGTAGTATTTAGTTCAACATATACTTCATTGTTACAAAATGAAACTCTGTTTTTATTCATTACTGTAAATAAATTACACACAAAACTAATACATGTATCGTTGGTTAATTGCATTATCACTTTATATTGCTCATTGAAGCTAAGCTTACTTAAATCAATACCACGTTGATGTTTACTTACATAAACAGTTGCAATTTTTGGATATTTTTTTTGCAAGGCAGTAAGTATAGAATCTGTAATTTGATAATTTGTTCTATTCTTACTTTTAAACTTTGAGTAATCTGGAATGATGGTGTATTGATTCTTCAATACTGAAAATGGCATTTGATAATATCCAATTTTCATTGTTCTTTCATTGGGTTTTAATAAAAAAAACTGGATAGCAATATTTTCAGAAATTTTGTTATACGGCAGGTCAAAGCTATAACTTGTAGTATCTGTAAAAGCTACAATACTATCAGTTGTTGCAGTAATATAAATTTTTTTTTGTCCATTTATATCATCAAAGACAGGGTGTTTCCATTTGCCACTTTCAAAGACCTTGATATTGAAATTTGTATACAGGCTTTCACTTTCTCTATCAAAAGCTGCTAATGAAATCTCTTTAGAATAAACTACTTCATCAAAATCCCAAGTACCGTGTTTATAGTATTGCCACTTGCCTACTTTTTGGCTAGTATCTCCATCTTGTATAATTCCTTTGGCTCTTAAGTTGCCATTGGGGAAAGTAAGCACAACGTTGCTAAATCTTTTGCTTGGGGGCTGAGCTATTGAATTAACTATACAAATTGTGAATAAGCAACTTATTAAAATTTTCATTGTAGTTTTCATTAATCTAATGTTACATTTTGCATATATGGATTTAAACCAGCCATTACAACTTTTGATTCTTCAGTTAACTTTTCAAATGCTTCAAAAAATTCTTTATTTATGAGCTTGCTTTTGTAAGTTAGAAAATACTTATTGTTTCCCATATCTGGCCTTATGCTTGTAAAACCTATTTTTTTAGCAGCTTCTTTAAAGTCGCTTATATCATTTATGCTTAACTCAACATATACCTGATTATTGCAAGTTATCTTTGAATTTTTTTGACCTATAGCAAAATAGTGAGATACAAAAGCAATGGTTGTATCTTGGCTTAAATAATCAAAAAATAGTTTTCTTTCTTTTGCATTTAAATTTTCAATGTTAATGCCCTTTACAGTAGTAACATTTCTATGCATTTTAAAATTATCTGTATGTTCACTAATAACAACTGACTTTATTGTAGGGAATAGTTTTACCAATTTTTCAAAATAAATATCAAAAACTTTTGTAGGATAAATGTCTTTAAAGTATTGATATTGGAATTTTAAATCTATTTCATTGTCAAAATAATAAAAAGGTATTCTTATACCATTCACAACCAACGTTGGTTCATTGGGCTTTAATAAGTACACTTGTTTTATAATATCATTGGGTAGTTTATTATAAGGTAATGCAAAAGTGTAATTAGTAGTATCTGTAAATGCTTTTATACTATCAGTTTCAGGAGTTATATAAAAACGTAAACCATAACTTACTTTTTCAATGATTGGTTCTTTCCATTTCTTATTTTCTAAAATGTTAATCTTGAACTTAGTTCTATCGTAGTAATAACTTTCATTTACTGTTGATAGCGTAACAGATTTTGAATAGACTTTTTCATCAATACCCCAAGTATCTTGTTTGTAATAATCCCACTTGCCTACTTTTTTTGTAGTGTCTTTATCTTGCACTGTTCCTTTAGCTCTTAATTTACCATCAGGAAAAGTGAATATAGCAGCTGCAAATCTTGAATTGTATGGATTGGCAATAGCATAATTAATGGTGCTATCAGCATTGTAATATACAGTTGCATTATTGCTTATTGTGGGAATATAAACACCTAAACCTAGCATATAGCCATCGCTAAAAGTGAGCATACAATCAAAGTTTCTTGTATTAAAATCGAAGCTATTACTAATCAAAATTCCATTAAAAACAAGTGGATTTTTACTATGTGGCAACAAGGTTTGATTAATACTAAAAAAATCTCTTGTAGCACTTTGCACTTTTGAAATATTAATGGTATCGTTACAAGTATTATAAACCCATAATGTATCAATAACCATTACTTTAGCATTAGTGCCAATAACAGCTTTTAAGGGCAAAGTGTGCGAATTTTCTTTTATATAAATACACTCTTTTACAGTTAGTTTTCTTGATTCTGGTTTAGGCTTAAACAAGGTTTCGTTCTTATCTATTAAAACCCATTTTTTATTTTCTAATTGATAAGTATAAATTATTCTAGCAGTAGCATTTGTTTCATAATCATATCGTCTCATTTTTTTTAAGGGGGCATAATAAAACACATCGTTATCACTACTTAGTATTTCATCTAATTCATATTTTTTTGTTTGGGTATTAAAGATGTAAAAGTTTCTTTTTTCTCTTGCTACTTTATTTTCTAAATCTCGCCAAGTATCAATTTGTACAGAAAAATCTTTGGCTTCTTTAATATCTCTATTATAAAAATCAATAAACTCTACTACGTTTTTGCTCTCTTTTATTATTGACTTTGATTTACTTGGAATATAAATTTCCTGATGCAGTTTGCCAGTTTGAACATTATAAATTTTGGCAGCATTCAAAATATATTCTTCATTTTCACTAATTGCTGCAATGGTTCTATAATTAAAACGAACCGTATATTGTAATTCATTTTTAGGTTCAGCTTCTGCAACAGCAGGTTGTTGTTCTAATTCATTTAAAACAATATCAATGGGTTTAAATGGTTGGTTATCGTAGCTAGTTACTGATTGTAAGTAATGGAAGTCATCGTATAAATGGTTATGACAAATATTAACAGCTTTACCTAATGGCAAATTAAAAGTTTGAGCAGGGATATTGATGCTATTGAGTTGGCTATTATTTTGTTCAATTTTTAATTTATACAGTGGATATTTTTCTGGGTCTCTTACTTCACTACCATTTAAATATAAGCCTACAATATAATAGTCTCCTACTCTATAAAATTTTTGACGAAGCAATGGTCTTTCGCCAAAACCTTTTTTTGCTTTTTCATTTTCCCAAAAAAATAAGGTATCGGTTTTGTGTTTCCATTGCTTGTTTTCTAAATAGCTTACTTGTGCTGTATAAGGCTTATCACTTTCATCAACCAAATACATTTTAAGGTTGGGTATTTTTTCGTTACTATTTTTTGTATGCACATTTACCACAAACAAATAATAAAAATCGTAGCCACATTGTTGGGCAAATAGTTTTGATTGAGAGAAAATTATAAGTAGTAATATCTTTTTTATCATAGAGTTTCAATTTTACAAAAACAAAGCCAAAAATCAGATGCAGTTTTACAATGAATTGCATATTTCTAATAGATTATTATTAAGTTTTTATTATGTAACCACTATTTTTATTCCCAAACCAAAAAAACTTATGAGTTTTACAACAGCAGCATCTTTAACACGAAAACCATTTGTTAAAAATAGACTACTTCAAGTTTTTAGTATTGTATTTTTAACCTTTTGGATTGGGACTTTTATCAACACACCAAATAGAACCAATTGGTTTACAGAAAATACTTTGGTAGTTATTTTTCTGTTGTCATTAATTATTACTTACAAGAAATTTAAATTCAGTGATTTAAGCTACTTGTTAATGACTGTTTATTTACTATTGCATATTTATGGAGCTGAATATACTTATGCTGAAAACCCTTTTGGTTATTGGTTAAAAGATGCACTTCATCTGAAACGTAACCACTACGATAGAATAGTGCATTGCAGTTTTGGGTTGCTTTTAGATTATCCAATGAGAGATTATTTTAAAAATCATTTTCAATGGCCTAATTGGGTTTGTTGGGTATTGCCTTGCGAAATTACCTTATCGTTTAGTGCCATGTATGAACTGATAGAATGGTTGGTAGCAGATATCTTTTTTCCAGCTGAAGGTGATGCATATCTTGGTTCTCAGGGTGATATTTGGGACGCTCAAAAAGATATGGGCATTGCATTTACAGGAGCTGTGGTATCAATGATTTTGTTCTATCTTTTAAAAAAAATGAAAACAAGAAGTAATAATATTAGTTAATTTAGAAGTTTCATTTTTTAGTCTAGAAGTATAAAATTTAATTTGCAATAAACAACAAAAATGGCACATACAATTTTAATTATTGATGATGAAAAATCAATCAGAAATGTATTGAGAGATATTTTAACAAATGAAGGATACACCATTGAAGAAGCTGCAGATGGGGAAGAAGGTTTTAAAAAGTTTTCAGAAAAAAGCTATTCATTAGTTATTTGTGATATTAAAATGCCCAAAATGGATGGGCTAGAATTTTTACAAAAAGCTACAGAAATAAATGCAGATATTCCTATAATAATCATTAGTGGTCATGGTAATATTGAAACGGCTGTTAAAGCTGTAAAAGAAGGTGCATTTGATTATATACCCAAACCACCAGATTTAAATAGGCTACTTATTGCTATTAGAAATGCACTAGATAGAACTGTACTTGTAAAAGAAACAAAAACGCTTAAACGTAGAGTTAGCAAAATTCAAGAGATAATTGGTGAAAGTGAATCAATCCAAAAAATTAAAGCTACAATTGACAAAGTTGCTCCTACAGATGCTAGGGTTTTAGTAACTGGCGAAAATGGAAGTGGTAAAGAATTAGTAGCAAGATGGTTACACGAAAAAAGTAATCGAAACACCGCTCCAATTATAGAGGTAAACTGTGCAGCAATTCCGTCTGAATTAATCGAAAGCGAATTGTTTGGTCACGAAAAAGGAAGTTTTACTTCTGCTATAAAACAGCGAATTGGTAAATTTGAGCAAGCCAATGGAGGCACATTATTTTTAGATGAAATTGGAGATATGAGTCTTTCTGCTCAAGCCAAAGTACTACGTGCACTGCAAGAAGGTAAAATTACTAGGGTAGGAGGCGAGAAAGAAATTAATGTAGATGTTAGGGTAATTGCAGCCACTAATAAAGATTTATTACAAGAAGTAGAAGCGAAAAATTTTAGATTAGATTTATATCATCGGTTAAGTGTAATTCTAATTCACGTTCCATCTTTAAACAATAGGAGAGACGATATTCCTCTTTTGGTTGATAAGTTTTTAACAGATATTGCAGAAGACTATGGTCAAGCAAAAAAGCAAATTGAAAAAAATGCAATCGAATCTTTAAAAAAACACAATTGGACAGGAAATATTCGTGAGTTAAGAAATGTGATAGAACGTTTAATAATATTATCAGGAAAAACGATTACAGCCTCAGATGTAGAAAGTTTTGTATAAAAATAAAAACTGTTGTTTTTTAACACATCAATTCCCTTATTTTTGCACCCCAAACAAATGGAGGGTATAGCTCAGTAGGTTAGAGCGACAGTTTGTGGCACTGTAGGTCGTGGGTTCGAGACCCATTACTCTCCCCTTAAAATTCCTCTTCTTTACGAAGGGGAATTTTAATTTATGCAAACATTCGTAAATCTCAAATAAACATTAATGAACAAATGGCTTTTTCTAATCCCTTTAATTTCAGCATTTATAGGGTGGTTTACAAACTGGATAGCGATTAAAATGCTTTTTCATCCTAGATTACCAATACGAATATTAGGCATAACCTTTCATGGTATCTTCCCTAAAAGGCAAAAGCAATTTGCCGAGCATTTAGGTAAATTGGTTAGTAAAGAATTATTATCGTTCAAGGATATAGAAGAGAAGATTACTCATCCAGACAATATTGAAAAATTAATGCCATTAATTGATGAGCACATTGATAATTTTCTACGAAATAAATTATCTACAACTATACCAATGTTAAGTATGTTTATTGGAGATAAAACTATAGCACAATTGAAGGAGGTTTTTATGACCGAATTAAAGGAACTTTTCCCAGTGTTAATGAAAAATTATATGGGTAGTTTACAGCAAGAATTAGATTTAGAAAAAATTGTTACCCAAAAGGTTTCTAATTTTTCTTCTGATAAACTAGAGCAAGTTTTGAATGATATTATGTCAAAAGAATTTCGTTTTGTTGAAATTATTGGTGCTGTTCTTGGATTTATTATTGGTTTGCTTCAAGTGTTTATCACTTTATTGCAATAATTTATTTGTTTTCTTATAATAAAAAAGGTTGCCAAATGGCAACCTTTTTTATTATAAGACTAATTTTATTAACCTTCTTTTTTGGCGTAACGTTTTTTGAATTTATCAATACGTCCAGCAGTGTCAACCAATACATTTTTACCTGTATAGAATGGATGAGATGTGTTTGAAATCTCCAATTTGATTACTGGATATTCGTTGCCATCTTCCCATTGAATTGTTTCTTTAGAAGCTGCTGTTGATTTGCTTAAAAAAGCTGTTCCGTTACTCATATCCTTGAATACAACGAAACGATAATTTTCTGGATGGATACCTTTTTGCATATAATATATTTTAGTAGGCTGTACGGATTTTGCCGTACATTTTTTTAATGAGGTGCAAATATAGGGAGTTAAGTAATTGTAATCAATAAATCATATGCTTTTAATATTGCTTGCAGCCTTTTCGGCTATATTACCCCAATAAAAATGTTCGAAATAAGATGTAGGTGTATTTATGGAAGTATCTATTTTCTTTATACAATCAGCAAACGTTATCCAATCTGTGTCATTTACTACAGTCATTTTATTCCCAATAATATCATTAGGTATTCCTATTGAACCACTTTTTGTAGTAATTAGCGAAAGGTTATAGCCTAGTGCCTCTACAATTTTTGTTTTAATACCTCCACCATCAATAACAGGATTGATAAAAATATCGCTACCTAAATAATATTTACCAATATCATTCACAAAACCTGTTAATATAATATTAGTATGGTTTGTATTGTTATAAGAAGAAGGCAAGTTCTTACCGCAAATTATAATCTTATACTTAAAATTAGTGTCCTTTAATAAAATGGGATTAATAAAGTTTAAAATACTGTCTATTGCATCTAAATTGGGTTTGTAATCTAATGTCCCATTGAACAAAATGATGGTTTCATTTTCTGTAATCTTGTGTTGATTCCTAATTTCTAATTTTGCTGATTTTCTCAAATCTTCACTAGGAATTTCTTTTAATTCGAATCCGTAAGTAATAACTTCGCATTTTTTTTTATGTAGGTTAAAGTTTTTTTGAGCAAATGATAAATCTTCATTAGTAATAAATAAACTTAAATCCGCATTTTTATGAACTGTTTTTTCATAATGCCATAATAATTTCCACCACCATTTACCAATTGTTTTAAATCTATTTGATTCAATATTGTGCGACCTTACAATTAGTTTAATTCCACAAAAAAACTTTAACAGTATTGCCAACCAACCATAATATGGATGTTCAATAATGAGATGTGAAATTCTATTTTTTTTAACAATGTTTCTTATTGTAAAAAAATAAAAAACATTAATGTATCTCAGCTTGCTATTGCTTAAAATGTTGAACACTGCGTAATTTACATCCTCATTGTTTATATTGTTTTCAGTGGTAATGCAAGTTAAATTAAGATACTTAGCTAAATATTTATTACCTAGTGCAATGCACTTTTGTCCACCCATTTTAGGTGGCAAAAATTGATAAGGCACAAGGCTTAAAACATTAATCATAATGCAAACTTAAATATAAGCTCTTTAAAACCAATAGTCATAAAACAATTAAGGTTGCAAGTATTACTTACAACCTTAGTAAAAATGATTTGTATTTTATTTTATTTAATTAATCCTGCAAAGTAATTAACTGTGCGAACTAATTGACTTACATAACTCATTTCGTTATCATACCAGCTAACAACTTTAACAAGTTGATGGTCGCCAACTGTTACAACTTTTGTTTGTGTTGCATCAAATAAAGAACCATAGCTAATACCAATAATATCGCTGCTTACAATTTCGTCTTCTGTGTAACCAAAACTATCATTGCTAGCTGCTTTCATTGCTGCATTAACTTCTTCTAAAGTGGTTTTCTTTTCAAGAATTGCAGTTAATTCGGTAACAGAACCTGTGATTGTTGGAACACGTTGAGCACCTCCATCTAATTTGCCTTTTAATTCAGGTAAAACCAAACCAATAGCTTTTGCAGCACCTGTACTATTAGGAACAATATTAGCTGCTGCAGCTCTTGCTCTTCTTAAATCTCCTTTAGGATGTGGAGCGTCAAGTGTATTTTGATCGTTGGTGTAAGCGTGAATTGTAGTCATACTTCCAGCAAGGATAGTAAAACTATCGTTCAAGGCTTTAGCCATTGGAGCTAAGCAGTTAGTAGTACAACTTGCACATGAAATAACAGTTTCTGTACCATCTAAAATACTATGGTTTACATTAAAAACAACTGTTTTTAAATCGCCAGTTGCAGGAGCAGAAATTACTACTCTTTTTGCACCAGCAGCAATGTGTGCTTTTGCTTTTTCTGCATCAGTAAAGAACCCTGTACTTTCAATCACAACATCAACACCGTGGCTGCCCCAAGGAATTTGTGATGGATCTTTTTGAGCATATATTTTTACTTCGTGTCCATTAACTACTATTGAATTTTCTGTAGAAGTAACTGTTTCATTAAATCTTCCCTGTGCACTATCATATTTTAATAAATGTGCAAGAACAGCAGGACTTGTTAAATCATTAATAGCAACCACATCAATACCTTTCATATTGTAAATTTGACGAAAAACCAATCGTCCAATTCTGCCAAAACCATTAATGGCAACTTTTACATTATTCATACTTTTAAATTTAGGTGGCGAAATTAGTGTTTTGAGCGGATACGATTGCAAGGATTTTTTTTGAGTAACTCTAGGATGTATAAATGCCTGTTTTCGAATTGTTTAACAAATAGATTTTTAAAAAGATGGATTGTAGTGATAGATTGGTTTGATTCTCTTATTTTTACTTCCATTAAAATACTAATATGGTTCCATCACTACGTAAGCAATTTAACGAGTCATTCAGTAAGGAAGTTTATGAGAAATATTTGTACAAACTTCATAACACTTATCCAAAAGATGCACTGGCTTTTAGAGTAGCCGAAACGCCCATTTTTGTTAGCAAAGAATTTACTGCAAAAATTTTAGATGCTTGTGAAAGTATTGTAGATGTTATATTACAGCCAGATTTTATTGAAAATTCTGCCAAAGCAATTCCTAACAATGTAAATGTGCCAAATGATAAATCATACAGTGATTTTATTGCTTTTGATTTTGGAATTTGTGAAAATGAAAAGGGAGAATTGGAGCCTCAACTTATAGAAATGCAAGGATTTCCTACTTTGTTTGCCTATCAGATTTTTCACGATACGGTTACAAGAGAATATTTCAATATCCCAGATAATTATTCAGTTTTTTTGAGTGGTTTAGATAAAGAATCTTACTCAGCAATGCTGAAAGAAATTATCTTAGGAAAACATCAGCCAGAAAATGTTATTCTACTAGAAATTTTCCCACACGAACAAAAAACAAGAATTGATTTTTACTGCACTGAGGAACTAATTGGTATTAAACCAGTTTGTTTAACTGAATTAATTAAAGAAGGGAAGGACTTGTTTTATATCAACAATGGTGCTAAAACACAGGTTAAACGAATTTATAATAGAATCATTTTTGATGATTTGCAGCAACAATCTGCCGAAGTACAAGAAAAGGGAAAGTTGTTGCTAGAAGATTTAAATGTAGAATGGACACCACATCCCAATTGGTTTTATAGAATTAGTAAATATACATTGCCTTATTTAAATCATCCCTTTGTTCCTAAAACAAAGTTTCTGAATGAAGTAAAAGAAATACCAAGTGATTTAGAAAATTATGTGTTAAAACCATTATTCTCTTTCTCTGGGCAAGGTGTTGTAATTGATGTTACGCTTGAAGATATCGCTAATGTTAAAGATCCTGAGAATTGGATTTTACAAAAGAAAGTAAAATATGCCGATGTAATTGTTACGCCAGATGTACCAGCGAAAGCAGAGATAAGGATATTTTATTTTTGGAAAGAAGGTGCAGCAAGACCAATTCCTACAAATAACTTAGCCAGACTGAGTAAAGGCAAAATGATTGGCGTTAGATACAACTTTGACAAAGAATGGGTAGGAGGGAGTTTAGCATATTTTGAAAGATAGTTTATAATAACATTTACTTTGCAGCAATGTCATCAATAGATTTGGAAAAATGGAAAGAACAAAGTGACGCTCATCAAAAGCAATACAAACACTTTTTAAAAAATCCTGATAAAAATAAGGTACTAAAACAGTTACCTAAGCTGCACAATGAAGCATTTAGTAAGATTGATTGTCTTGCTTGTGCTGCCTGCTGTAAAAATTATTCTCCTAGATTTAAAACAACAGACATTAAACGCATTAGCAAGCATTTTAAACTGCGTGAAAGTGTTTTTATAGATACGTATTTGAATTTAGATACAGATGGTGATTATGTAGCTAAATCTGCTCCTTGTCCATTTTTGGGAAATGATAATTTTTGCAGTATTTATGAAGACAGACCATCAGATTGTAAACGTTTTCCTTATACTGATGAAGATGTTATAGTAAAAAGACCAGCCATCACACAAATGAATTCAACTTTTTGTCCAGCTGTATTTTATGTGTTAGAAAAATTAATTGAAAAATAATAGAGTAATCTGTTCCTTATTTTCTCAATTGAAAAATCAGTTAAAACAATCTTTAACAAATCGCTAACAGTTGTTAGTTATTAATGGCATTGCATTTGAAATAACTAAAACAAGAGCAACAAAGAGGCTCGATTTTTAACCTTCAAATTTTATGTTATGAAACAGATTTTACACACAACAGTTGTATTAGCTTCTATGTTTTTATCATTAAATGTTAATGCAAAAACAAAATTGTCAATTAATACAACAATGCCAACAACAATGAAAGTTGTAATTGATGGAAGAAAATTCTATAGCCAAGATAACAATATCAATATTCGAAATTTACAGCCAGGTTACCACAACATAAGTATTTACTACATTAAGAATGGTAACGATTTTAACAGTTTTTATAATAATGGCAATAGTGGATATTGGAAAAAGGCAATAAGCAGAAATGTAGTTGTTAAAAATAATTATCAATATGATATTACCATTAATCGTTTTGGTAAAGCATTCTTCGATCAGGATTATTATAGCAACAATTATTACTATAGAGGTGATGGAGGCAATGTTGAAGAAAACGAAGACGACAATGATGCTGTAAGCTATGATTTTGAAAGTAATAATGGATACGATGAAAACTACAGTGATTTAGATTATTTTAAAAAGCAAGGTATCAATGTTCAAAACCACAATGTACCAACTCCAAGCAATTATTATAACAATTATAACAATAACGGCAATAAAGTAATGTCTAATCAAATATTTAATCAGGTAAAACAAACCATTCAACAACAAAGCTTTGAAAGTAGTAAACTAGATTTTGCAAAACAATCTTTAGATAAAAACTATATAACAACAAATCAAGCAAAAGAAATTGCTAACTTATTTAAGATGGAAAGTAATAAACTCGATTTTTCAAAATATGCTTACGATAGAGTAATGGATAAAGAAAACTATTTTACAATGGCTAATAACTTTACAATGCAATCAAATAAAGATGATTTATTAAAGTACATTCGAAATAGAAAATAAGCTCAATGTGTAGCTTTCAATTAAAAAGCAGCTTGTAATTAGGCTGCTTTTTGCATTTATATCCACAATAATTATTTAAAGCAACAAATTACTTTTATTTGCTACAAATAATAAGTGATAGGATGTTTGAATTTCACGGGGATAGAAAAAGATATTTTGATATACAGGTAGACAACGCTGCTAAATATGTTTTACCTTTTATTGAGGATAAATTTCCAATTATAGCTGGGATGCGTGTTTTAGAAATTGGTTGTGGAGAAGCAGGAGTGTTAAAACCATTTATTGATAAAGGTTGTAATGCTGTTGGGGTTGAATTTGATTTGGTAAGGATAGATTGGGCAAATATTTATTTAAAAGACGAAATTGAAGCTGGAAAATTGAGTTTTGTTGGAAAAGATATTTATAAAACTACTGTTGAAGAGTTGGGTGGGAAATTTGATATTATTATTTTTAAAGATGTAATAGAACATATTCACGACCAATCAAAAATGCTTGCAGAACTTCATCGTTTTCTGTTACCTAAAGGCTGCATTTTTTTTGGATTTCCTCCCTGGCAAATGCCTTTTGGCGGGCATCAGCAAATTTGTAAAAACAAATGGTTGAGCAAATTACCTTACTATCATTTACTGCCTAAGAGTATTTATAAATGGTTGTTACAACGTAAAAGTGAAAATGTAGAAGAGATGATGGAAATACGAGAAACAGGCATTTCAATTGAAAGGTTCGAAAAAATCACCAAAGAAACAGGCTATAATATTATTAATAAAACTCATTTTTTATTTAACCCAATTTACGAATACAAATTTAACATCAAAGCAAGAAAACAATTTGGTATTATCAGTTCAATACCTTGGTTTAGAAACTTTGTAACAACTTGTGTTTATTATTTAATACAACCCAAATAATTATCAATTAGCAAATAGCTATTATCATTAATTTGCTAACTACTAATTACTAACAACTAATTACTAATTTAAAATGATTCATATTGTATTTGAAGAAGCAAATATTGAAGCCCTGCAAAAGGCTATTGAACTGGATGAAACTTTGCAAGGTGAAATCGTTCAAATTAAAGATGATTTTGCAGTTGGGCCTGTAACTAATATTTATGAAACAGATGGCTACCAACAACGTAGAGATTGGTGGCAAAATTTATTGGAAAATTCTCCCTATAAAGAACAAATTGATTTGGTTGATGATAAAATGGCTGTGCATCAACTCATTAAAACATTAACAGAAAAGACAGAGGAGAAAGTATGGATTTGGATGGCACAGAACCAACACGATGTATGTAGTTATTATTGGTTAATGAGCCAATTAAAAGATTATCAAGGAAGGGTAGAAGTGCTGTACCTAAACAATCTGCCATTTATCAATGAAAAAGGTCAAATATTTTACCCAACTCATTTGTACGAAATTCAACCAAAGGAATTTTTAAAAGCAAAAAAACTTGCTCGTATCATCACCTCAAGCGAATTTGAAGTAGATCCAGATGAATGGACAAGAATTTGTACTGAAAACGCAGCCATCAGATTTTTAGAGGGAGGAAAAAAGATTGTAGGAAAAAAAGCAGATTTTTTTGATAAGGATTTACTGAGTGTTATAACAAATGATTTTCAAAAATTAACTAAGGTTTTGCATAATGCTTTAGGCAAAATGAAAATACAAACTGGGGATGTATTTTTAGTAGGAAGAATAAAACAATTAATTGAAGAACAAAAACTAGAAGCTCAAGGAGATTGGAACAAAGGTTGGAAAGAAGTGGAAATAAAGCTTTTGAGTAATGTTGCTTTTAATCAAGAAGAAAACTGATGATTCACTGTCAATAACTGCAACTTTTTCAAAGAATTTAACACATCTTTTTTATCAAAGCTCTAATCAACTATTTTGGCATTTGATAG
>JBMLRA010000057.1:0-11026 GCA_049241265.1 Chitinophagaceae bacterium | reverse complement strand
TCTTTTTTATCAAAGCTCTAATCAACTATTTTGGCATTTGATAGCTATTAATTATGGAAGAAAATTTAGGAAATAGTTTAAACGAAAATAGCCCACTACAAACAGGCGTTAAAGACCAATATAAATCTTGGTTTTTAGAATATGCATCTTATGTTATTCTTGAACGTGCTGTGCCTGCTATTGAAGATGGATTAAAACCTGTACAACGTCGTATTCTTCATGCAATGAAAGAAATGGATGATGGACGTTTTAGTAAGGTTGCCAATATTATTGGTCAGGCAATGCAGTATCATCCACACGGAGATGCTAGTATTGGCGATGCATTGGTGAATATGGGACAAAAAGATTTGCTTATTGAAACACAAGGAAACTGGGGTGATATAAGAACTGGTGATGCTGCTGCTGCACCAAGATATATTGAGGCAAGATTGAGCAAATTTGCTCTGGATGTGGCTTTTAATCATAAAACTACCAACTGGCAATTGAGTTATGATGGTAGAAAAAATGAACCCATTACTTTGCCAATGAAATTTCCTTTATTGTTGGCACAAGGTGCAGAAGGCATTGCTGTTGGCCTTTCTACCAAGATAATGCCTCACAATTTTTGTGAAATCATCGATGCTTCAATTAAATATTTAAAGGGAAGAAGATTTGAATTGTTTCCAGATTTTCAGGTGGGTGGAATGGTGGATGTTTCTAACTATAATGATGGGCATAGAGGTGGAAAAATAAAAGTAAGATGTTTGATTGAAGAGTTAGATAAAAAGAGTTTGGTAATTCGTGATGTTCCTTTTGGGGTAACGGTTTCACAACTTTGCGAAAGCATTACAAAAGCCAATGATGCTGGTAAAATAAAGATAAAAAAAGTAACCGAATTTACTGGTAAAAATGTTGAGGTTGTTGTGGAATTGGCAGCAGGAATTTCGCCAGATATTACTATTGATGCTTTATACGCTTTTACAGATTGTGAAGTGAGCATTTCTCCCAATGCTTGCATTATTGAAAATCAAAAACCAAAGTTTGGTACAGTAACAGATTTATTAAAATCGAGTGTTGACAATGCAAAAGCTTTGCTAAAAAAAGAACTTGAAATTAAATTGGCAGAGCTTGAAGATAAATGGCATTACACTTCATTAGAAAAAATATTTTTTGAAGAGCAGATATACAAACAACTTGAAAAGAAGCACGAAACTTGGGATAAAGTAATTGCTGCTATTGAAAAAGATTTTGTGCCTTTCAGAAAATTATTAAAGCGTGATGTAACACGTGAAGATGTTTTAAAGCTAACAGAGAAACCTGTTCGTAGAATTTATAAATTAGATATTGATGAATTAAACGAGCAGATAAAAGGAATTGAGGCAGATATAAAACAAGTTAATTATGACCTCGAACACCTTACAGAATTTGCTATTGCTTACTTTGAAATGTTGTTAAAGAAGTATGGTAAAGGCAGAGAGAGAAAAACTGAAATAAAACTGTTCGATACTATTAAAGTACAACAAGTAGCTATAGCAAATACTAAGTTATATGTAAATAGAGAAGATGGTTTTATTGGTACATCGCTAAAAAAAGATGAATACTTATTTGATTGCAGCGATATTGATGACATCATTGTGTTTACGAAGCGTGGTATTATGAAAGTGGTTAAGGTGGGCGATAAAACCTTTATTGGCAAAGACATCATTCATTTAGCCATATTTAAAAAGAACGATGAACGCACTACTTATAATATGATTTATTTAGATGGTGCAACTGGTGTTAGCTATGGTAAAAGGTTTAATGTTACAGGAATTACACGCGATAAAGAATATGATTTAACAAAAGGAGCTGATAAAAGCAAAGTGCATTATTTTAGTGCAAATGCTAATGGTGAAGCCGAGGTTTTGAAAATTATTTTAAGCCCTAATTGCAGTGCAAGAATCAAGGAGTTGGACTATTATTTTGAAGAATTGGAAATTAAAGGTAGAAGCTCACAAGGCAATACTGTAACAAAATATCCAATTAAAACAGTAAAGTTTAAAGAAGCAGGAAGAAGCACTTTGGCAGGAAGAAAACTGTGGTTCGACACACAATTTGGGCGTTTAAATATTGATGAAAAAGGAACATACTTAGGCAGCTTTGAAGGCGATGATAAATTGTTGGTTATTTATACAGATGGAAATTATGAAATTACCGATACTGAATTAACACAACGCTTTGATGCCGATGAGATTAAATTAATAGAAAGATTTGATCCAGAAAAAATTGTAACTATTGTTTACCACGATGCAGATAAAAAACAATTTACTGTTAAACGATTTAAAGTTGATGCCAGCACTTTAAGAACAAAATATTTGTGTATTAAAGATGGGAAAGATAATACAATTGAAGCTGCTACTACACAATCAGAGCCTATACTTGGTGTGCAACAAGGGAAGGGTGAGCAAGTAACAAGAGGTAAACTAAAGATTGCAAAAATGGTCGATATTATGGGTTGGAAAGCAATAGGAGCAAAGCTTTTAGATTATAGCAAATCTGTGCAAATGCATTGGGAAGAAGCACCAAAAGAACCTACAAATCAAATTGAATTATTTGAGTAAAATAAAAAGCCCAAGATTACAATCTTGGGCTTTTGTAGTGATTACAAAACTATAAGTTTTTCTGTTACTTGTTTCTTAGTTGTTTCATTTATAAACCTGATGTAGTAAGTACCAGAATTTACAGAAGAAGGCAATTGAAATTCGGTGATTTCTTTAGCCGATTTTGTGATGATGTTTTTTGCTGTAATTAATCTCGATTGAGTATCGAACATTTGCAACGAATGTTCACCCACATCTTTTATTGTGATGTGAATAGTAGCATTTTTAGCTACAGGATTTGGATATATTTTGATGGATTCGTTGTTGAATATTTTTTGAATTAATTTAATAGTCGAATCTTTTATGGAAGGTTTTATTTTCTTGCAACTAATGGAAGTAACGCCTCCTACAAATCCAATTTTACCTATCGTTCTATAGGGTGCTTGAAGAATGACTTGTTTCAATTCATTTTTGCTTTCCTTCAAAACAATTACTAAATCATCTTTCAAATCTTTGGTTGTTACTTCTATTTCTTTTGTTTCAAAACCAATACTTGAAATTGTTAAAGTAAGTTTGTTATTCTCTCCCAATTTTTTCATTTCAAATGAACCATCTACACCTGTTGAAGTTCCAAGTCTTGTTCCTTTTAAATTAATTGTTGCTCCGCCAATTGGATTGTTATTTTTATCTAAAACTTTGCCTCTAATTTTATTTGATATCGCTTGAAATCCAGTAAAATTTGTTCTTTTAACTGAACCATACGATATCTTAATAGCTAATTCTTCAATAACTTCATCCATATTAATTAGTGTAATACTAATATACATCTTGTTTTTTGTAGCTATATAATGACTTTTAAAACCGCTTGCAGATACAATTAATACAGCATTGTTAACGGTACTTTTTATTGTAAAATCCCCATTTTCATTAGTACTAACTCCTTTTGTAGTGCCTTTTATTTTCACAGTTGCACCAGCTATTGCCTTTCCCTTTTCATCTACAACTTTGCCATTAATTATTATTGCTTTTGGTAAAACACTATCACCTATTACAATAGCTGTATTTCTTTGTGGCATTATCTTTCCCAAAACTTCACCTTTGGTTATATTGCTTTGTGCTGCTATTTTTCCACTCATTATAAATCCAAGAAAACTAGCTACTAAATAGTTCCATTTACTTGGTTTCGTTTGTGGTTCAATTAATGGTCGTTGTAGTTGATCATCGTGAAATCTGCCACAAGTATTTCCTTTGGCATTTTTAAAATAGTCCAATACTTGTCTATCTGTCATCACACTAAAATCAACAACAATTTTATTGCAGCTTTGGCAATGTCTGCCTTTGTCTTGTGGTGTCATTGCATCCCAATTTTCGTGGCAAGGCTCTGGAATGTGCAGTAGAATAGGAGTTTTCATAAATTAAAGTTTTTTGGTAAAAAATGTCCATCGTCAATAGGTTATTGTCCATCGTTGTTCAATTAAAATGATGGTCGATTGACGATTGTCTGTTTTACTGATGCAACTATTTTCTTTTTTACACATATCTCACCAAAAAAATTATCTTTATTTTTTAAATGATACCTGTAAGGCACATACAAACCATTTCTACAGACGAAGAATTGTTGTTAGATTTTCAAGAAAAATTGAATGCACAATCTTTGGCTACATTGTATTTAAGATATACCGATTTGGTGTATGGTGCTTGTATGAAATATTTTAAAGATGGTGAAAGAAGCAAGGACGCTGTGATGGAAATTTATCAAGAAATATCAATAAAACTTAAAACACATCAGGTAGAAAATTTTAAAGGATGGCTGTATGTTGTGGCAAGAAACCATTGCTTAATGCAACTTAGAAAAACGCAAAAAAATATTGTTGTAGAATTTGATAATAGTGGATTTGTGCAATCTGAAGATTTTTCGCATCTTGATGCTGTATTAGAAAAAGAAAAGGATTTTAAAAAACTAGAAACCTGTGTTGATCAGTTAAACGATGACCAAAAACTTGTTATTAATTTATTTTATTTACAACAAAAATGTTATAATGATATTGTAGATGAAACAGGAATTGAATGGAGTAAAGTAAGAAGTATGGTACAAAACGGAAGAAGGAATTTAAAAATTTGTATGGAAAAAAATGGCTGATAAAAAAGAACATATCATTTATTCAAAAGCAGATATAGAAAATTATTTGCAAGGCAATATGAGCAAAGATGCAATGCATTCTATGGAACGTGCTGCATTGCAAGACCCATTTTTAGCTGATGCAATTGAAGGGTATAGTTTTGCAGATGCAGTAGTATCAACAAATCACTTAGCAGATATTGAAAGCCTTATTTCATTAAATAAACAAGATGCGAAAATTGTTGTTTTAAAGAAAAAAAGAGAATGGCTGAAAATTGCTGTGGCTGTATTTTTATTTCTTGGAGTTGGATTGATTAGTGTTTTATTATTGAATAATACTAATGCTAAGAAAAGTATTGTTAATAGTGAGAATAGTAATACCACTTTAGCAGAGAATAGTAAAATAGAAAAGCCACCTGTAATTAATAATTCACCTGTAGAGAATAAAGAAATTGCAGATGTAAATGAAAAAAGCAAATCAAAAGAATATATATCCTTAGATAAAAATAGTAATAAGAATGAGTCTGTAGTTGTTAATAAATCTAACACAACACTTGGATTAGTTTCTCCTTCAAAACAAGATGAAAATCGAATTGATGATAACCCTAAAACAACAGCATCAATAGATGTTAATGTAAATACAACAAGTGTTTCATCAAATCAAGCAAATATTAATAGTAAATCTGCAGGGCCAAGTGCCAATAATAACGGTAACTACAATCATCCTTCATTAAATACAAATAAGTTAGAAGCTCCCTCTAAAGAACTAGCATTAAATAATACCGATTCCAAAGATGTTAACAAAGCAAATTCAAATTCGTCCGTTATTCATATTGGTGAACTTAAACTAAAGAGAGACAATACAATAGAAGCGGTTCCAATAACCCATTTTTCTAGTATTAAAAAAGCACATAAACCAGTTGATTTTAAACTTTCAAAAGAAGATAGTTTATCTGTGCCTGTTAATGGATGGGCTGCTTTTAATGATTATCTACAAAAAAATAGTGTTTATAAAACCATCGTTTACGATACAGCTTACAAGCCTGTAACTATCACTGACCAAAAAACTGGCGAAGAAATCGTGGGTCTTGAATTTGATATTGATACTAATGGCAAACCTGAAAAAATTAAAATTACAAAATCAGTTGATGAGGAAACAGATGCCAAAGCAATTGAGTTGTTAAAAAATGGACCTAAATGGCAGACATCAAAAAAGAAAGCAAAAGGTAAAGTGGCTATAAAATTTTAAAAAGTAATTTTTTGCAATGTTTTACATCAAATCGTAGTCAGTATTACTAAACATTCATTATGAAATATCTGATTTTTTGTATCGCAACATCCATTATATTATTGGCTTGTAAAAAACAAAATAGTTCTAATATTAGTGTGTGTTATGCACCTATTCAAAACTCAAAATGGGAACTCAGAAAATCTGAAGGAGGTATAGCTGGCACTATTAATTATTTATCAGGAAACGGACAAACCATTGAATTTTGGGGAACAGATAGTTTTAAAGTTGTTTATCCAACATCATCAATATCTTTAAAAGATAGTGGCACTTTTACAATTGGGAATGCAGTAAATAATGGTGATTTCAATCTTACAAAAAAATATTATAGAAATAGCATTTTAATGACAGATTATGATTCTGTAAGGTTTGTAAATAATCAACTTGTTTTTCTTGCACGCAATGGCTGGGCAGATGAACCAACAATATACTACGATAAATTGTAATGATTACTTACTCATTAACCTAATTCACACATCTTCTTTATTAACATCAATTGCTCTAACATTTATTTAACGGTTTAACCATTATTTTTACAGCCTTATGTGGATGATATGTAAAAAAGAATGGCAACAGTTTTTCAACAGTATAACAGGCTATGCAGTAATTGGTGTTTTTCTATTACTCAATAGTTTATTATTATTTGTTTTTCCCGATACAAGCATATTGCAATTTGGTTATGCGTCTCTTTCTAGTTTTTTTGATTATGCTCCTTGGGTATTACTTTTTTTAATTCCAGCAATTACAATGCGTAGTTTTTCAGAGGAATATAAATCTGGAACTTTTGAACTGCTAAAAACATTGCCATTAACTGAAAGTAAAATCGTTTGGGGTAAGTTTTTGGGCTGCCTGTTAGTTGTTTTAACTGCTTTGCTTCCCACACTTGTTTATGCATTTTCAATTCAGGCATTAAGTAGCAATACTGGTATCGATGTTGCTGCAACATTTGGTAGCTATATAGCTTTATTTTTTTTAGCAGCAGTTTATACAGCTGTTGGTGTTTGTGTTGGTAGTTATACCAATAATACAGTAGTTGCTTTCATAACATCAGCATTTGCTTGTTTTATTTTATATAGTGGTTTTGGTGCTATTAGTAAATTGCCTTTTATAAAAGGTAGCTATGATTATTTTACAGAAATGCTAGGCATCAATTTCCATTATAAAAGTATGAGTAGGGGAGTTATTGATACAAGAGATGCAATGTATTTTATAGCATTGATTATTGTTTTATTAGTAGTAACACAAAGAAGGGTAAGCAGTTATAAATAATTATTGCTTTTATTTTAAGATTATATGCAGAAGATATTACAGAAAAAATATTGGTGGATATTGCTTTTATTGTTCTTTGGGGCAATATTGTTAGTTTCATCAAGTTTACACACCAAGCTAGATTTAACTAAAGAAAAAAGATTTTCTATAAGCAATGCTACAAAAGATTTATTAAGCAATCTTGATACCACAATTGAGGTACAGGTTTTTTTAACTGGCAATCTTAGTTCTGGATTTAGAAAACTTAGTTTGGCAACAGAAGAGTTATTATCAAATTACCGCGATATTAGTAATGGTAAAGTTTCCTTTACTTTTAGAAGACCAGGTGAAGGCTTGCCAGATACTATAAAATCAATGTTATACGATAGTTTATTAAGTATTGGAGTAAAACCATTTAATAATGAACTTAATAGAGAAGAAGGAGAGAAAACAGAACAAATCATTTTTCCTTCTGCTGTTATAAAATATAAAGGAAGGGTTAAAGCAGTGGATTTAATGAGTGGAAAAAGTGGGCAAGATGAAGAAAGTAGCTTAAACTACAGCGAAGCATTACTAGAATTTAAATTTGATGATGCTATTGATAAAATTACTAAAAAAACATTCCCAGTTGTTGCTTATGCTGTGGGTAATGGAGAACCATACAATCCAACTGTTGAAGATTTGTTAAGCACACTTAGTAGAAATTACAGAACAGGAATTATTGATTTAAAGAAAGGTGTTTTAGATGCTAGTAAAATTAATGCATTAGTAATTGTAAAACCATCTCAAACCTTTACAGAAAAAGACAAAATAAAAATTGATCAGTTTGTAATGCAAGGTGGTAGGGTGGTTTGGTTTATTGATAGATTATATGCTGAATTTGATAGTTTACTAAGAAGCAATGCAGATTTTATTGCTTTCGATAAAAACTTAGAATTGGATGATATTCTTTTTAAATATGGTGTTAGAATCAATAGCAATTTACTGCAAGATTTAAACTGTGCCAAGCAACCAATGGTAATTGGCAATGCTGGTGGTCAACCACAAATTGATAGAATTCCATTTCCATATTATCCATTGCTATCAAGTAGTTCAGGACACCCAATTTCAAGAAATTTAGATCACGTTTTAAGTACATTTCCTTCAAGTATTGATACTGTTAAAGCCACAGGAATTACCAAAACCATTTTATTAGCATCAGATACAAACAGTAGAATTATAAATACTCCAAATATTGTAACACTGCAAAGTATAAAGAAAGAAGAAGATTTAAGATTGTATAACAAAAGCTTTGTGCCAGTAGCTATTTTATTAGAGGGTAAATTCAGTTCATTATATGCAAATAGACTAACACCTCAAGCAAAAGATACTGCATCAACATTTACGGGTGTGCCTTTTTTAAACACAGCCATTAAAGAAAGCAAGCAAATTGTAGTAAGCGATGCTGATATAGTTACAAATGTTATTACACAATCGAAAGGTGCATTAACAATGGGTACACAGCAATTTGAAAACTATCAATTTGCCAATAAAGAATTTCTATTAAACAGCCTTGATTACATTATTGGAAATGCTGCTATTATTGAAACACGCAACAAAGATTTTACTTTAAGGCTTCTTGATAAAACAAAAGTAAAAGAGGAAAAAACATTATGGCAAACCATTAATGTTTCAATTCCTTTATTGTTAATACTGGCTTTATCATTCACAATGCAATATTTAAGAAAGAAGAAATATGCATAATAGAAATTTATTGAAACTATAAAATCAAACATTTAATATTAAATGCTTTCACATCAAATTATATATATTGTTTTTAGCGTTGTAGTTGTTGCTGCATTGTTTATTGATATGGTTTTGCTGAGTAGAAAAAACCAAATTATTGATATGAAAAAAGCAATGTTGCAAACTATTTTCTGGGTGGCATTGGCTGTAACTTTTTTTATATTTTTATGGCTAGAAGAAAGTAAAACTGTGGCACTAGAATACATAAGTGCCTATTTAATGGAATGGAGTTTAAGTGTAGATAATATTTTTGTTTTCATCATACTTTTTTCTGCTTTTAAAGTAAAAGAGGTACACTATGGAAGGGTATTGCTAATAGGAATTTTAATGGCTATTGTTTTTAGGATTGCATTTATAACCATTGGTGTTGCTTTGGTAGAGAAAGCTGAGTGGTTGCTGTATATTTTTGGAGCTTTTTTAATTTATACAGGCTATAAAATGTTTTTTGCAAATGAAGAAGAAGAATTTAAACCAAAAGACAGTAAGGTGTTTAAGCTATTACAAAAATTTTTACCAATTACTTTAGAGGACATAAATGGGAAATATATTGTTAAACGAAATGGCAGACCGCTTTACACAGTTTTATTTGTAGTAGTTGCTATGTTAGCTGTTACAGATTTAGTTTTTGCAGTTGATTCTATACCAGCAGTAATGGGTATTTCAAGAGACAAGATGGTAATTTATACATCTAACATATTTGCAGTTTTAGGATTAAGAAGTTTGTTTTTTCTATTGCGTGGAGCTGTTAGTAAGTTCGATTATTTACAACAAGGAATAGCGATTGTACTTATTTTTATTGGATTAAAAATGTTATTAGAGCACTTTATCAGTCCTTATATCTCTAAATCTGTAATGACGTTTATTTCCTTGGGAATGATACTTGTTTGTATTAGTACTTCTATTGTTTATTCAATCTATCATAATAAAAAAGGCTTGCCAAGAGATGTTGAATAAACTAATTTTCAGCTTCATAGGCTTCATCAATCAATAAGTTTGTTCCATCTGCAGCAGCTGTAGCCAACTCATCGCATCTATTGTTAAAAGTGTTTGCTGCGTGTCCTTTCACCCATTTCATTTTAACCTTAAAGTCTTTGGACAAATCATGATACTGCAACCACAAATCTTTATTTTTTTTACCACCTTTAAAATCTGTTTTAATCCAGTTGTTTAACCACTTTTTTTCAATGCTGTTTACTACATATTGACTGTCTGTAAAAATGGTGAGTGGAATATTCTTTTTTGTAAGATTTTGTAATGCAACAATTACAGCTAATAATTCCATTCGGTTATTCGTGGTTAAGCGATACCCAGCAGAAATTTCTTTTCTTTTATCGCCCCAAATCATCACAATACCGTAACCACCAGGGCCAGGATTTCCACGAGATGCACCATCAGAGTAAATATGTAATTCGTTCAAAGGTTTAGTTTATTGTTTGCATTTTATGGTTTGTAACTTACCGGTTACGTAAATAACTGTAAAACTTAAACTAGGCAATAACTTCAATAGTTTTTGTCTTTGGTAAATTAGCATTGCGTATAGCAATATTTCTTACAATATTTGAAACTGTATCTGTAAATGCTTGTTTAGATAATTCATCGTTACCAGCCATTGCAGGAGTTCCTTCATCACCACCTTCTCTAATACTTTGTATTAAAGGTATTTGCCCTAAGAAATTTAGTTCGTATTCCTCTGCCAGTTTACTTCCACCTTCCTTGCCAAAAATGTAATATTTATTTTCTGGCAATTCAGCAGGAGTGAAGTAAGCCATATTTTCAACCAAGCCAATAATTGGTACATTGATTTGTGCTTGACCAAACATTGCAATTCCTTTTTTTGCATCAGCTAAAGCTACTGGCTGAGGCGTAGTTACAATTACAACACCAGTAACAGGTACTGTTTGCATAATTGTTAAATGTATATCGCCAGTTCCTGGTGGCATATCAATTACAAGGTAATCTAATTCGCCCCAATCTACTTCTGTTACAAATTGCTTGATAGCACTACTTGCCATTGGTCCACGCCAAACC
>JBMLRA010000056.1:0-2020 GCA_049241265.1 Chitinophagaceae bacterium | reverse complement strand
AAAATGATCTGAGCCTAAGTATGATGAAATGATAAGCATAAAACAAAAAAGTACTTTAGTAAAAAATGTTTGTTTGTTTGCACAAAACAGTAGTAACGCATCATTTGGAGATAATGTATTAAATAATGCTACAATTTACTGTACAACAGAAGATTTTAATAAAATACAAGATATTTCCATAGGAGACGGTAGATACTTTTCAGAGATGGAATTCGAAAGAGGTTCTGCAGTAGGTGTTATGGGAAATGGTTATGCTACAATGTTATTTGGTAGTAGTGAAAGGGCAGTTGGTAAAACTATTCACACAAATGGCAAATCAATATACATAATCGGCGTTATAAAAAAACAGGGCAAAAGTTTATTAGATGGTTTTGATTACGATAATTGCATATTAATGCCATACCGATTTTTTGCATCTACTTACAATATTAAATATTGCAATCCTGTAATTATGGTACAAGGTAAAGAGAGTATATCTTCTACTGTTTTAGCTGATGATTTAAAGGGTGTTATGAGACAGTTGCACAAACTTGGTCCAAAAGTACCAGATGATTTTGCTGTAAATGACATCAATCAATTAGGAGAAGATATAAGCAAAGTATTTGGCTCTGTAAATTTAGCTGGCTGGTTTATTGCTGGATTAAGTTTATTGGTTGGAGGATTTGGTGTTGCTAATATTATGTTTGTTACAGTTAGAGAACGAACTAGCCAAATTGGATTAAAAAAAGCAATTGGTGCAAAAAAAAGTACCATTTTAACCGAATTTTTACTTGAAAGTGCATTCTTATGTATTATTGGTGGTGCTTTAGGATTATTTTTCGTTTGGCTTATTACTATCATAATTAGTTCGGCTATGCCATTCCCTGTTTTTATTGCACCAAGTATTTTAATTGTTGCAGTGAGTATATGTATTGTAATAGGATTACTAGCAGGTATTATACCTGCATCGATAGCTGCAAAAATGGATCCGGTTGTTGCAATTAGAAGTAAATAAAAAAATTCAGGAATTTTAAAAGTTTTTTTGGTAGATAAACTTGAACTCCTATTTTTGCACTCCCAAAACAAAAGGGAGTTTAGCTCAGCTGGTTCAGAGCATCTGCCTTACAAGCAGAGGGTCGGCGGTTCGAACCCGTCAACTCCCACACTAATAAAAAAGCAGTTAAGAATAAAATCTTAGCTGCTTTTTTATTTGCGACCAAAAATGCGACCACAAAATAGTTTAAGAAAAGATAAAAGGAAATAAAGAAAGGAAAACAAAAATTAATGTGAAGAGTGCTAAAATCCCTACACAGCTTATAACGTAGGATTTACTATCCATCAAAGTTGTTTAACAACTAACTCCAACTGCAAACCCATATACTGACAAAATTCTTCAATAGAAACAACTTAATGTTGTAGCTTGTTGAAGTGAGCCTTATTCTTCTTTATAAGGTTTCTGCCGTACTTATCGCTTCTGCTATGATTATTATGATATCCTTTAGATAAATACAAAGCCTCTGCTCAATGCAAAGATAACTTTTTCCATCCACTATCTACACTTCATCTATGATTATGATATAGTTTTAATGTGTTAAAGGATAAGCCTTTTAAATACGCTGCACCTGAAACAAAACATAGCTTTGGTGAAGCTGCAAAGGAAAGTATGAGCAAATTAATACTTGGCAAAACAGTTATTGTTGATAGCTCAAACCTTGACAGATTTAATGAAGTGCTTGCAAGTGGATCTTTAAAGTATATTTTAAGATTAATTGAAATGCAAAAAAATTAACAACCAAGTGTAACGACAATTGTTTTTAGTTTAAGAATAAATCTCTATGCAAGCAAACAAGTTATGTTTAGACTATTTTAAAACATTAGAATAATAACCTCCTCCCCTTTCACTCACCAAAGCAATTCTATCGATTGTCAAACCTACTGATTGATGTAGGAGTTACAGCATTATATTTGTAGTCTTTAAACTACTCAATGAGAACATCAATACTTAAACACAGTTTTTGCATTTTAGCACTTCTACTTACTT
>JBMLRA010000055.1:0-1374 GCA_049241265.1 Chitinophagaceae bacterium | reverse complement strand
AACTTTACCATTAATGTAAAACTATTTATTAAAAAGCGTTTTATAAATTCTGTTAAGTTCTAACTTTTGAGCTGAAGTTAGTTTATCGTGCTTATTAAAATTATTCTGAAAACCTAGTACAGCCTTATGCTGAGGATATTTTGCTAAAATTTCACTTAAAATATTGGCTGTTTCTTCATCTTTTTTAAATTCATTTAATACAATAGGTGCGTTCTTTTTTTCTCGTGTGGGCAGTTTAGATAATGTTGCTTGCAATGTTGCTAATAACCCTGCTGGTAAATCTTCCACTTTTTCAGCCTTATAAAATAACCCTTGTAATTGCCCCTTGGTTAAAAAACCTCTGTCTTCGTATTGATGCATTAAACTCATTACAAATAAGTCATCTTTATTACTATTGTAACAGGCAGTTAAAATTTTTTCTACAAAGTCTAATCCGTCTTTTTTGATTTGCATAAATGTTAAAGGTTCAAACATAAACGTTATTTTAAATTAATTAGCAAAGCCTATAGGGCAATATTATAGAAGCTAAAGCCTCATAGAGCTGAATGAACAATTTAGTAATATTATATTTTTACAATTATTATGATTGAATGAATTATTTTTAAAAATGAATACTCAAATACACCCTAATAAAATCAGGCAATTATTCTTATTAAGTGTCATTATCCTTTTATTTATTTTAATTTCACAAGAGTTGTATTCAATGCTGGGAGCATTTTTGGGGGCTATAACATTATATGTTTTACTGCGAAATATGATGATAAAATTAGTTGTGAGTTACAATATGAAAAAGTGGCTAGCTTCTTCATTATTAATAATCATATCATTACTTATTATAGTACTTCCTTCTATTTGGATAGTCTCTTCAAGCATAAAAAAAGTGCAGCCACTTCTTAATAACCCAACACTATTAAATGAATCCTTTGAAAAAATACATATATATCTTTTACAAAAATTTAATATTGACATTTTAAATCAAGAGAATATTACAAAAATTAATGCCATTGTTTTTGGAAATGCTAAGAAACTTTTAGGAGGTACAATGTCCTCAATTGGCAATGTATTTATTATGTTTTTTGTGCTGTATTTTATGTTGGTTCAAACTTTTGAGATAGAAAATTGGCTACGAAAAAACGTACCATTCAAGAATAGCAATGTCACTAAAATAATTGAGGAAAGTAGAAATTTAATTTTTAGTAATGCTGTTGGAGTTCCTGTAGTTGCTGTTTTACAGGGAATTACTGGTTTATTGGGTTATTGGATTTTTGGAGTCAATGATTTTGTTTTTCTTGGGTTACTGACTGCTATTTGTTCAATGGTTCCTGTAGTTGGTGCAATGATTATTTGGATACCAATTGTACTTTTTCAATTATC